>CAZWGB010000007.1:0-40021 GCA_964633465.1 uncultured Woeseiaceae bacterium
GAAACTAAGGTTGCAGCAGCAGGTGAAGGTAACCCAGTAAAATAAGTGTTGTATCTTAAATCAAGTTGATTATTGAAACGTGCTAGCCTTAACGCTGTGGCAGCAATATAAAAAAACGATGCCAACCATGCCATTTTCTCCCAAGATAATCCTGTACTAAATAGGTGATTATTACCCCATAAATAAAACAGTAATGCTGGAGCAACACCAAAAGAAACTAAATCTGACAAACTGTCGTAATCTTTACCAAAATTCGAAACCGCATTTGTTACTCTAGCAATTTTTCCATCCATTCCATCCAGAAAAACAGCAATGAAAATTGCAATTGCGGCAAAATTATAATTACCATTTATTGCACTAATTATTGAGAAACATCCTGCAAACAAATTTGCTGTGGTAAACAAGTTTGGTAAAAAATAAATACCTTGTTTCAGTTTTTTAAGTTCTTGTTTTCTTTTATTCTTCATTGCTCAAAGTAATTCTATATTAATCGTGATTAAAAAAAGAATTATTATAGAGAATAGAGGCTTATCTTGGAAATCGGTTGAATCATTATTTTGCAACTTTTGTGTTGATTGAATATACGTTGAATATAAAAAAACTATCTACCTATTCGATATCAAAGGTTAGAATAGAATAAAATAAGGTATCAAATTGAACCATTAGGCAATTTTCCATGCAATTATCAAAATACCCATTAGTAACTTATAAAGAGACACCTGCAGATGCTGAATTGATTTCACATCAATTAATGTTGCGAGCTGGTTTGATCAAACAACTAGCCTCGGGATTATTCTCTTGGATGCCTATGGGACTGAAAGTCCTTCGAAAAATTGAACGTATAGTTAGAGAAGAAATGGATCGTTCAGGTGCTTATGAAGTTTCCATGCCAGCGATTCAACCTGCTGATCTGTGGCAAGAAACAGGTAGATGGGAAGACTATGGAAATCTTCTATTAAAAATGGAAGACAGACATGGTCGATCATTTTGCTTTGGACCAACTCACGAAGAAGTCATTACAGATATTGTCAGGAATGAATTAAAAACATACCGTCAAATGCCCGTAAATTTTTACCAGATACAAACAAAATTTAGAGATGAAATAAGACCAAGATTTGGTGTGATGAGGGCAAGAGAATTTCTAATGAAAGATGCATATTCATTCCATCTGGATCAATCATCACTTGATGAAGAATATAAGAATATGGGATCAACTTATGACACTATCTTCAACAGACTTGGATTAAATTATAGAAAAGTGCGTGCAGGTAGTGGAGAAATTGGTGGATCCTTATCACATGAATATCATGTTCTTGCTGATTCAGGTGAAGATGAAATTGGATATTGCGATGAAGAAGATTTTGCAGCTAATGTAGAAATGATTAAAAAAAAGACTGCACCAAATGGTGGTAAGCTCTCTTTTGCAAAAGGCATTGAGGTAGGTCATATTTTTCAATTGGGTGATAAATACAGCAAAAGTATGAATTGCGCTGTTCTGACTGATAAAGGTGCATCTATACATCCCTTAATGGGTTGTTATGGAATAGGCATCTCAAGGATTATGGCTTCCTCTATAGAACAAAATCACGACGAATCCGGTATTATCTGGCCTGAACCCATCGCACCATTTCAGATAATTATTATTGCACTAAATAAAAGCACTGAAGATATCTCTCTGACAAAATCCCATGAAATTTATAACCAACTAATGGAATCTGGTTATGAAGTTTTACTTGATGATCGCAATGAACGGGCAGGTGTTAAGTTTGCTGATGCTGATCTGTTAGGCATACGCAAAAGATTGATCGTTAGCGAAAGAGGTCTTGCTAATCAAACGATTGAATTAAATATCAGGGGTGAAAAAAATAAAAGTGACATCCCTTTTGAAAAACTGACTGATTATTTGAAAAATTGAATCCTTAGATTATAGTCCAATCCTACTCAGTAGATTCCGTTTCGTCAGGATCATCTGTGAAAGATTCTTCAAGATATTTAATTGCCTCACTTTGAGCTCTAAGTGCATCTAGTCTTGCAGCCTCATATAAATTGACTTCAATGCGTCTTTCCGCACGAGCCAGAAGACGTTCTGCCTCTAAAATTCTTTGATTATTATTGGCTTCATCACTGAATTCCTTTGCTGCAGCTATCGTTTGTCGAGCATTACTCATTTCTTGTAAAGGTGGCAATGTTGCACAAGAAATCAAAGCAGCTAGTGCAATTGAAACACCTATAATCCTGAAACGACTAGACATGGAGAACCTTTTAAGATTAAAAACTTAACTGATTTAAACGTATCAAGTCCACTCATCTAGGTCAAGGAATGAATAATTATTAGTCTTTGTAGCCAAGCTGCAAGATATTTTTGATAAATGGGATGGTTAATTTCCTTTGTTTGGATAATGATTCATAATCAAGAATTTTGATAATTTCTATCAATGAACTGACATTACGTTCAACCCTTTTGAGTAAATAATTAGCAGACTCTATAGGCAAATTGAACCCTCTGATATCTGCGTGCAACTGAATGGCTGAAATGATTTCTATTTCTGAAAGAACTTTTAATTGATGAACTACACTCATTGAGAATCTAGATGCTAGATCGGGTAGAAAAAAATTTAATACTTTCGGTGTTTCATGCGACGTGATAAGTAGACGGGTATTAGTTGTCTGTAGTCTTTCATATAAATCCAAAAGTTTTATTTCCCAAGCTTGGCAACCCAAAATAAACTCAATGTCATCAATGCAAATCAAATCCAATTGATCTAAATCATCCAATACTTCAGGACTAAGCTGCTCAAACTCCCGCATTGGAATGTACAAGCTTTTATTTGCAAGACGAATACATTGGTGAAATGCAGCTTGTAATAAATGTGTTTTTCCAGAACCTCTTGTCCCTGCAATCCATAGTAATTTTTCAATATGATCTTGAAGAGATTGATATATTTCTAGATTTGATCCCGGATAAAAACTATCAAAAACCATGTGTTCAGAGACTGAAACTGGAAGTAGTAACTGTTCCACTTATTGGCCCGATTGATAGATTTTCTTTTTTGCTTCAATACTCCAAATGATCCAATAATCCAAACCGCTCAAAATACTGGTTACAAAAACTAAAGAACCGCATACCATTGCCAGAATCTCAAATGGAAACTGAATACCCTGTGCAAGGATGACAAAAATAATAAATGCCAGCTGTAATGTTGTATTGAATTTACTAATTCTGGTTGGTTTAGGTTCAGGAACTCCTACAAAATATCTATATAGACTCAAACCAAAAACAATCATTAAATCTCTAGCAATAACTGTCAAAGTTAACCATAGGGGAATCAAGCCCATACTTTGCAGAGTAAGAAAAAGTGAAACCAATAATATTTTGTCTGCCGCTGGATCCAGTACAGCCCCTAAATAGCTGCGCCAGTTGTTTTTTTTAGCCAAGTATCCGTCTAAAATGTCTGAAAGACCTGCAATAATTATTAGTAAAAGAGAAAGCAGGAATTGCTCTTGCCATAACGATCTAACTATAGGGATGACAAGTACTATGCGAGCTAGACAAATCAGATTTGGAATATTTGAGACTCTCAATTAAAACTCCATACTAAGATTTAAAACAAGTGAAAGAATAATTACTTTGTTGATGTTAATATACAGCCTCTATTTATTATAGCTCTAAAATTTAAATTTCATTTCATAAGATTTTGTTAATAAATGGGTAAGGATGAATCACTGACTTACGCAGACTCCGGAGTAGACATTGATACCGGAAATGAAGTGGTGTCAGCTATAAAATCAATTGTCAAAGACACTCACAATGAATCCGTGTTATCAAATATTGGCGGTTTTGCAGGATTGTATGAATTACAAACTAAAGATTATAATCGCCCAATTTTAGTTTCCAGTACAGACGGTGTTGGAACCAAAGTTAAATTAGCTCAGCAGTTGGAAAAAAATCATCTGATTGGCATTGACTTGGTTGCGATGTGTGTCAATGATGTTATTGCTCAAGGAGCAAAGCCACTATTTTTTCTAGACTATTACGCAACTTCAAAATTGGATGTAAGAGTTGCCTCACAGATTTTGTCAGGCATCGCTACGGGCTGCAAGGAATCTAGAATGGCATTGATTGGTGGGGAAACTGCGGAAATGCCTGGTGTCTATAAACCTAATGATTTTGATCTTGCAGGCTTTTGTGTTGGTGTTGTTGAATTTAATAAAATCATTGATGGCAAAAATATTCAATCGGGGAATGCAGTAATTGGTATTTCTTCCTCAGGACCTCATTCCAATGGGTATTCTTTGATCCGAAAAATCATTGAGATTCAACAATCTGATCTCATGGGTAAATTTGGAGATACTACCTTGGGTGATACACTCATTGAACCTACAAAAATTTATGTTCAACCTATTTTAAATTTACTTGATAAGTTCAAAATTCATGGCATAGCCCATATTACGGGAGGCGGATTCAAAGACAACATTGAAAGAATCTTACCAAACGATTGTGACGCGGTTATTGAAACCAATACTTGGGAACAACCAGAAATCTTCAACTGGATTCAAAGCCAAGGAAAAATTAGTAAAAATGAAATGTTAAGGACATTTAACTGCGGTATTGGAATGGCATTGATTATTGAACCCATTGATATGAATGAGATCCTGGGAGCACTTTCAGAGTTAGGCTATGCTTCATATAAAATTGGTGATGTCACCAAGGGCTCAGGTCAAATTATTCTTAGATAAAGGAATTAGATATCGGCTCAGCAACATCAACTATCATTCTGATCTCAGGATATGGAACCAACTTGCAAGCAATTTTAGATGAGATCACTAACAATCATTTGCCAATAAGAATACTATCGGTCCTTTCTGACAATCCAGAAGCTTACGGTATAAAACGAGCAAAAAATGCAGGTATTCCAACAAAAATAATTAATTACCATAGATTCAAAAACAAAGCTGCTTTTCATCTTGCGATAGAAGAATATTTCAAAAAAATTGATCCAGATTTGATTGTTTTAGCTGGTTACATGAGAATTTTGTCAGAAGAATTTTGTCGCCTATTTACAGGAAAGATATTAAATATACATCCATCGCTACTGCCGAAATTCAGAGGTCTTAATACATATCAAAGGGTTCTAGATTCTGGTGATAAATTTCATGGAAGTACTGTGCATTTTGTTACCACAGAACTGGATTCTGGTCCTATAATCCTGCAATATCGAACCAAAATTAGAACCACTGATGGCCCAAAGCAATTAAGAAAAAGAGTCCAACTTGGGGAGTATCAAATTTACCCCATGGCAATCAAATGGTTTGCCGAAGGATCCTTGAAAATGATTAAAGGGAAAGCAGTCCTTAATGGTAGCAGAATCTCTAAGCCCAAGATTCTAGAAGAGACTTAAGTCTTAGCCAAAGTAACGCCTGTTTGTCCTTGATATTTGCCTTTTCTATCTTTGTAGGATTCATCACATATTTGGTCAGATTCAAGAAAAATCATCTGGGCAACACCTTCGTTAGCATAGACTTTTGCAGGCAATGGAGTAGTGTTAGAAAACTCCAAGGTAACATGACCTTCCCATTCAGGTTCCAAAGGGGTGACATTGACAATAATGCCGCATCTGGCATAAGTTGATTTACCCAAGCAAATGGTCAAAACACTTCTTGGTATACGAAAATACTCAACGGTCCTAGCCAAGACAAAGGAATTAGGGGGAATAACACAAACTTCTGAGTTCAAATCAACAAAACCAGTTTCGTCAAATGACTTCGGGTCCACAACCGCTGAATTGATGTTTGTGAATACTTTAAACTCATTTGCGCAACGCACATCGTAACCGTAACTGGAAGTTCCATAAGAAATTAAACTCTTACCATCGTCGTACCTAACCTGTTTTTCAACAAATGGCTCGATCATACCGTGATCTCTTGCCATTGTTTTTATCCATCGATCCGATTTAATTGCCATTGTTTTTTCCCATGTTGATGGCAGATAAAAAAAATATGATTTTCTGACCAAATACGTATGATGCACTAAAAATTGGAGTCAAACTAGAGTTTACCGAATGATTTGAATTATAGTGGATTAGAAACAAAAAAAAGATGGAAAAAATCATACAAACTTGTCTAAAAACGATTGTTGAATACCCAAAATCTATATTAGTGGTTTTGGCATTAGTCTTTGGGTTCTTTGCTACTTGGGTAGATGACTTTCAACTGGATGCATCTTCTGACTCCTTGCTGCTTGAAGGCGACCAAGATTTAAGATTCTACAAGGACATCAAGGCACGTTATGGTGACGATGAATTTCTAGTGGTGACCTATCAACCAGAAAAAGACCTTTTTGCTAACGAAACTCTCAGCCAATTAAAGAAACTCAGAGACGAATTGAATTCCTTGGATGCTATTGATTCGGTTGTGACCATCCTCGATGTGCCTTTGCTTAAATCTCCACCTAAGAGCCTTTCAGATTTGGAAGAAGACGTTCCAAATCTATTAAGTCCAGAAACAGATCAAACCTTAGCTAAACAAGAAATCTTAACCAGCAAATTATTTCGCAATCTCTTAATAAGTTCTGATGGCAAAACCACTGCAATGCAACTTAATATGGTCCTAGATGAAGAGTTGGAGTCATTAATAAAGTCTCGTGATACCCTCCGTGAAAAAAGACTTGAAGCAACATTAAATCCAAATGAGCTGAAGGAATTGGAAATTTTATCAGCACAGATTTTTGAACAACGTGATGTTTATCGAAAACAGAATGTAGAAACAATTGCTTTAATCAGGTCAATATTGGATCGTTACCGAGTTAGGGCAGATATATTTTTGGGAGGTGTCCCAATGATCACTGTGGATATGATTGACTATATTCAAAGTGATATTGAAGTCTTTGGCATCTGTATTTTATTATTTTTAATCCTAGCATTACTGTATATTTTTAAACGGCCCCGTTGGATGGTGATCTCAATGATATGTTGCTTGATGGGACTGATTGTTATGACTGGTTTTTTAGGACTGGTTGGGTGGCCAGTAACGGTAGTTTCTGCCAATTTCGTTGCCCTGCTTTTAATATTTAGTTTATCCATAACGGTCCACTTAACTGTGCATTATCGTGAATTGAATACCCTGCACCCAGAAAAACCCCAAAAATGGTTGGTTCATCAAACATTGAAGAACAAATGGGTGCCTTGCTTGTATACAACAATAACTACCATGGTAGGGTTTGCCTCCCTACTCATTGCAGGCATTCGACCTGTGATTGATTTTGGCTGGATGATGTTGATTAGTATGGGAGCAATCTTCGTCATGGTTTTTCTCCTCTTTCCATCACTTTTAATGCTCCTTAAGCAATTGCAAACCAAGCAAGAAAAAGACTTAACCTCTAGGATTACTAGAACATTATCAAACCTTGTGTTGTCAAGACAAAAGGAAACAATGGTTGTATTTGTCTTGATTGCTGCAATTAGTGCTATTGGAATTACTCAATTAACAGCTGAGAATCAGTTTATTAAAGCCTTTAAGGAGGACACAGAAATTTTCCAAGGCTTGACAGTCATTGATACTGAACTTGGAGGAACAACGCCACTCGATATAATCATTGATGCTGATCCTTCTTTTTTTAATGAGAATCAAGAACCAACAGAATATTTCGGAGAGGATGAATTCCTTGATATGGATTTCTTTGATGATGAATCAGAGGAATACGACATTGGTGCAGACAGCTATTGGTATAATTCTTTCCGGTTAAAAACCGTTGCTGCAATCCATGAGTATCTTGAATCGCTTAATGAGGCTGGCAAGGTATTGTCAATTTCAACTACTGTAGATGTGATGCAAATACTCAATGATGATGAGGAACTTGATACGTTCTTTTTATCACTGTTGTATAAAAAAATACCACAAGATGTCAAAGATGCATTGTTTAATCCATACCTTTCTACTGATGGAAATCAAATCCGAATCTCCTTCAGAGTATTTGAATCCTACCCTGAATTAAAACGCAATGATTTAATCAAAAAAATTAACACTGACCTCATAGAAAACTTTGGCCTGCAAGCATCTCAAGTGAGGCTGACTGGTTTACTTGTTCTATACAACAATGTACTAGAAAGCCTGTTTCGCTCCCAAATCCTCACTATAGGAGTTGTTTTTTTAGCCATAATGGTAATGTTTTCAGTTTTATTTCGATCCCTTAAAATCGCCTTTATCGCCATCTTGCCAAGTATGCTCGCCTCAGGCTCTGTTCTAGGCCTGATGGGGTGGCTGAGCATACCGCTTGATGTTATGACCATTACAATCGCGGCAATTTGTATAGGTATTGGCGTTGACCATTCAATCCATTACATACATCGCTTCCACTCCGAAATCAATCAACAAGCATCAGCAAAAATTGCAATAGAACGATCACATGCCAGTACTGGAAAAGCTATCTTTTACACCTCAATTATTATTATTGTTGGGTTCTCAATTTTGGGGCTGTCCAATTTTATACCAACAATTTACTTTGGTATTTTTACAGCTTTTGCAATGTTAATCGCTCTCATAGCGAATCTCACCTTGTTGCCGTTGTTACTTCTAGGCATCAACTCAGGTAAAATCAAGACTTAAAACTTGGAAAATGAAATTGGGAGATCAAAAACCAAACAAAATATTGGTGTTTAATGCCTTGCCATATGCCAATAATTCAATACACATAGGCCATCTGGTAGGCTACATTCAAGCAGATATCTGGGTTCGTTTTCAAAAGCTCCAAGGACTAGAATGTCTTTACCTTTGTGCAAGCGATGCACACGGTACCCCAATTATGTTAAGTGCCGAAGAAATTGGCGTCGATCCCAAGGAACTTGCGGCTGAATATACCATTCAACATCGACAGGATTTTTCAGACTTTTTAATTCAATTTGACAACTATTACACGACAGACTCGAAGGAAAACCAAGAGCTGGTGGAAAGCATTTTTTCAAGTCTCTCAAATTCTGGTCATATTGAGAAAAAAATTATTGAGCAAGCATACGATGAAAAACAACAAATGTTCCTGCCTGACCGATATGTCCGTGGAGAATGTCCCAATTGCGGAGAAGCTGATCAATACGGGGACAGTTGCGAAAACTGCGGTAATACTTACAAAACAACGGATTTGATTAATCCAATCTCAGTACTCTCAGGTATAAAACCTTCTCTGAAAAAATCTGAACACTATTTCCTTAAACTGAAGAATTTTGAGTCAATGCTACGAGATTGGATTGAAACAATCGATATCCATGATTCTGTCAAAGCAAAGCTCAGTGAATGGTTTGCAACAGGGTTAAAAAATTGGGATATATCAAGGGATGAGCCCTACTTTGGATTCAAAATTCCAGGTGAGGAGAGTAAGTATTTCTACGTCTGGCTTGATGCGCCAGTGGGGTACCTTGCATCCTTGAAGCACCTATGTGATCAAGATAACAACTCCTATCAGTATGACGACTATTTTAGCAAGGACAACAACACCCGTTTGATTCATTTTATTGGCAAAGACATTATCTACTTCCATTCGCTCTTTTGGCCTGCCGTCCTTGAGGGCGCTGGACTGAAAAAACCCGATGGGATCTACGTCAACGGATTTCTCACAGTGAACGGTAAGAAAATGTCCAAATCCAGAGGAACCATGATCAAGGCAAGGACTTACCTGAACCACATTAACCCTGAATACCTGCGTTATTATTATGCCCATAAACTAAACAGTGGCATCGATGATTTTGATTTGAACACCGATGATTTTATCAACAAAGTTAATTCGGACTTGGTGGGCAAATGGATCAATATTGCTAGCCGCTGTGCCAAATTCATTAATAACAATTTTGACAACCAGCTGAGTGCTACAATCCATGCCCCTGAACTACTGACTGATTTTCAAGAACAATCTGATGTTATAGCAGAAATGTATGAAAATCGTGAGTTTGGACAAGCAATGCGTGTCATTATGAACTTGGCTGACCGTGCCAATCAGTACCTGGATCAACAAAAACCCTGGTTACTTATCAAAGATAAAACTCAAGAAGATCAGGTACAAACCATTTGTACTATGGGCCTGAATCTGTTCTATATCCTAATGATTTACCTTAAACCTGTGGTACCCAGTATTGTGAAAAAAGCCGAGATCTTTCTCAATATAGACAGCCCGCAATGGTCTGGAATTAAGGAAAACCTTATTGATCATCAAATTAACGACTATAAGCCCCTTTTAATTCGGCTTAAGGCTGAGGATGTTGAAGCCATGATTGATCCTTCCTTATAGCAAAATAAATGAATGGAGAAAAATATGATTGATTTTGATGAGTTTATGAAAGTTGATTTACGGATTGCCAAGATCATTGATGCTGAAAATGTAGAAGAAGCAGACAAGCTTATAAAAATTATTGTGGATCTTGGAAATGAAAAACGAACAATTTTTGCAGGCATTAAAGGATTCTATGAAGCGGAGAACCTGATTGGAAAAAACATCGTCGTGGTAGCAAATCTGGAGCCACGAAAAATGCGTTTTGGGATCTCAGAAGGGATGTTACTTGCAGCAGGAGATGATCAAAATGGGGTTTTTTTGGTTGCACCTGATACAGGTGCTTCACCAGGGATGCGAGTCAGGTAACACAAATAGAGTTGAGAAAATGAACCCGATTACGGCAAAACGGATCTTCGCCTCCCTTGCTGAAACCAATCCCAGACCAACCACTGAACTGACCTACAAATCAAACTTTGAGCTGCTGATAGCTGTGATGCTTTCTGCCCAAGCTACTGACGTCAGTGTAAATAAAGCCACAAAAGGATTATTTGCTTTGGCCGATACAGCGGAATCAATGCTTGAACTTGGCGAAAAAAAAATCAAAGCTCAGATTAAAAGCATTGGTTTATATAACACTAAAGCCAAAAACATAGTCAATACATGTCAAATCCTAATTGAACAGCACCAAGGACTTGTACCCAAACTCAGATCGCAACTGGAAGCATTGCCTGGGGTAGGCAGAAAGACTGCAAATGTTATTCTGAATACAGCATTCGGTGAGCCAACGATAGCTGTGGATACCCATGTGTTTCGTGTCGCCAACCGCACTGGATTAGCAAAAGGTAAAACCCCGCTTGCCGTGGAACAGGGGTTGTTGGATATTGTCCCAAACGCATTCATTCAGAATGCCCATCACTTGTTGATCCTACACGGTAGATATACTTGTGTTGCTAGGCAACCTTTGTGTTATAACTGTACTATCCGGTCTGACTGTGAATTTAAAGATAGAAAATAGACATTCATGAGCAATAAAGAAACGCCCCAAGTCATTGCAGCTATTCTTCTCAGCTGTGCTGGTGTATTTATGGTATTTGGCATGCCATTTTTTGTTGGTGGTCTAATTTCTGAACTGGGATTTTCTCAAGCTCAAGCTAATTTAATCTCATCTGCTGAAATTGCTGGAATGGCCCTTTCCTCATTATTGGGTGCTGCTTGGATTGGAAGATTTAACTGGCGGCACATTGCCATGTTTGGCTTATTAGCAATACTGGGGGGAAATCTTGTATCCTGTTATGTTGATAATTTCCAAGCTTTAGTTGCCACTCGATTTATCACTGGATTACTTGGACATGGAACAGCTTTTGCCCTTGGAATTGCTGCAATTGGCAGTACTTCTCAGCCAGATAGAAATTTTGGCTTTACTATCGCCTCTCAAGTTGTGATGGGGGCCTTGACAGCTCTTATTGTTCCAAAAACAATTGCAACCTATGGCATTGCAGGGATGTGCATTCCTGCTGCGATTCTAGCTGTTGTAGCAATGGTATTTATGCCAAAACTAGCAACCTCCGGCCATGCCCAAAACGCTGATCCAGTTCAGAGTAAAAAAACTGGAATACTGTTACTACCCCTTCTTGGACTCTTCATAATGATCATTTGGCAAATGGGTGTCGGACCTTTCTTTAATAACCTTGTCCCTTATGGCATCTCAATTGAACTCGATCCATCAGATATAGGCACGGCTTTGTTCTTGAGTACCGGTCTCAGCATTATTGGTCCATTATCTGCATCTGCATTGGCGAATAAAATCAATAGAAACATACCAGTTTGCATCGCCCTGACTGTGCAATTTCTGATCATTCTTTCGTTTCAAGGTGAGATAACCTGGATTGGATTTACAATAAGAGCCATCCTATTCCAAACCGCCTGGAATTTCTCTGGACCATTTTTGATGGGCATGATTGCCAGTGTCGATGAATCCGGTCGCTACAGCGTCTTAATTCCTGCATCACAGTTGGGTGGTATCGCACTTGGACACGCTGTGATTGCCTCACTCGTCCAGGGAAACAACCTTGTCCTAGTCAACTACTTTTGTGCAGGTGCAATTTTTCTTTCTGTCTTCTTATTTATTATGGTTGCAGGGAAAATGAGTCGGAGGAAACAAGAGGTCGGTTAAACAAGGTCTTTAGGTTTTTAAGATCCTTTTTTATTTTTTAAGGTAAAGATCGGTAATGGTTCCTTCGTAAGCCTCTGCTGCCATTGTGAGAGTTTCAGAGAGTGACGGGTGGGGGTGAACGGTCAAAGAAACATCGGACACATTGCAATCCATTTCTATGGCGAGACCTATTTCTGCAATCAGTTCTCCAGCGTTGGTGCCAACTATTCCGCCACCTAGGAGTCTCTTGGTAACTGGCTCAAAGAGCAGCTTGGTTAAACCTTCAGACCGATTGATGGTGAGAGATCGGCCGCTGGCTGCCCATGGAAATACACCTTTCTCATAGGATATGTTATTTGTTAAGCAGTTATTTTCTGTAAGGCCAACCCAAGCAATTTCCGGATCGGTGTATGCAACGGATGGAATGCAATGAGTATCCAGTGCTGTAGTGATACCCGCTGCAACTTCTGAGGCCACTTTGGCTTCATGACTGGCCTTATGAGCAAGCATAGGCTCACCAACTACATCGCCAATTGCAAAGATATTGGTAACATTAGTTCGCATTTGGTGATCGACAGGTATTATGCCATTTTTGCTAACCTCAATACCGGCCTTATTAGCATCTATTAAATTTCCATTTGCCACCCTGCCAACTGAAACCAGAACCGCATCATAAATGCCTGAATGAGTCACCTTAGAATTTTTGAAGGTTATTTCAATACCTTCTTTTTTTACTAAACCAGCAGTGACCTCAAAGCCCTTAAAGATTTCCTCACACTTGCTCTCAAGTGACTTCTCAAGAGGTTTTACTAGATCCTGGTCTGTACCAGGCATCAATGTTCCGGTTAATTCCACTATGCTTACCATGGACCCCAATGAAGAATAAATAGTTGCCATTTCAAGACCAATAATTCCACCACCTACGATAAGGATGTTATTTGGGATCTCTGTGAGCTCAAGTGCACTAGTGGAGTCAATGATTCTCGGATCATCAGGTAAAAATGGTAAAGTTACCGGCTGAGATCCGGTAGCGATAATGCATTGCTCAAAGGTTAGAAGTGATTCCCCATCATCGGACTCAATTTTTAAACTGTTGGTAGATATAAAATAGGCAGAGCCTTGAACAACTGTCACATTCCTTTTATCAGCCAAGCCTCTTAATCCTCTTGTCAATCCTGAAATTAACTTGTTCTTCCAATTTTTCATTACTTCAAGATCAAGTTTTGGTTCATTGAAATAAAGCCCTGTAACCGCTGCTTCTTTGGATTCGTCAATGACTTTGGCGACATGCAGTAAAGCTTTTGAGGGAATACAGCCAACATTAAGGCAAACACCACCTAAGTTGGCATATCTATCGATAAGTGTAACTTTCATGCCTAGATCTGCAGCTCTGAATGCTGCAGTATAACCACCAGGACCTGAACCAATTACTACAAGCTCTGTGTGTTCATTGGATGCATCTCTAGTCTTAGTCATTCTTACTCTCTGGCTCTCCCATTAATGTCTCTGGGTCTTCAAGTAAGGATTTGAGCAAAGAAGTAAACTGGATCCCTGCTACGCCATCTGCAACCCTATGATCGTATGACAAAGACAATGGCAGAATCAGTCGTGGCAAAAACTGTCCATTAATGTGAACGGGTTTTACCTTAGCCTTGGATATTCCTAAAATGGCCACTTCTGGAGCATTGATTATTGGTGTGAAACCAGTTCCACCAAACCCTCCTAGACTTGACACAGTAAAAGTACCACCTTGCATTGCTTCAAGTTTGATTTTACCATCCCTAGCGACCGCACTCAGGTCGTTCAATTCTTTGGCAATAGTCAAAATGTTTTTCTGGTCAGTATTTTTGACAACAGGCACCAAAAGTCCCCTTGGAGTATTAGTGGCAAAACCTATGTTGTAGTATTTTTTATGCACCAAATCTTCTTGATTTTCATAAATCGAAGCATTGAAATCAGGGAATTTTTGGAGCGCCTGAGTAACAGCCTTGATTACAAATGAGAGCAAAGTTAGACGAATATCCTTTTGTTTTGCTTCTTCTTTCATCTCCAGACGTATTTGTTCAATGGCATTGATATCAACTTCATCGTGTTGTGTTACATGAGGAATATTTATCCAACTGGCTTGAAGTCTTGGACCAGAAATTTTTTTGATGCGACTCAAGGGAACCATTTCAACATCACCAAAACTTGAATGGTCAACTTCTGGAACATCTGGCAATCCAACCTGATGGCTTGGAGATCCAGACGAGAAAATTGCTTTAGCGTGGTCTTTAAGGTCCTCTGCCAAAACTCGCTGCCGCATGCCTGTTCCCTTGACTAGGGTTAAGTCGACACCCCATTCACGAGCCATCTTCCTGACTGAGGGGCTTGCATGAATTCCTGCAAAGGATTTTTGGATGACAGGCTGTGATTTGGAGGGAGCCTTCTTTTTGCTTTCGGGTAGTGCTTCAGGCTCAACACTTGGTTCCACCGTATCCTGTGCTTGAACCTGTTGCTTCTTTTGTTTTGCTGCCCCCTGTTCTTCCCTTAAGGTGACAGAAACTTCACAAATCTTATCTCCCTGGTTGACTTTTGATCCATTTTCAACAAATAAGGCAGTGATTGTACCGGCATAAGGCGAAGGCAAATCCATAGCTGCTTTCTCAGTCTCAAGGGTCAACAGCGGATTATCAATTTCTACCGTGTCTCCCTCTTTAACCAACATTTCAACAATTTCAACGTCCTGAAAATCACCTAGATCAGGTAACAAAATTGTCTCCATCTTTGAAATATCAGTTCTCCTTACAATAATTTAGGATTGTTATTTTTGGCCTTGGTGTTTTTTCACCCTAATTAATCGCTAGCATCAATTGAATTAAGCAACGTTTCCAATTCTCCAGCTTGATACATTTGTTCGACGATATCTGAACCGCCTACGAGCTCACCATTGATATAAAGCTGGGGGAATGTTGGCCAGTTTGAATAACTTTTTAAGCCATCTTTCAACTCTGGATCTTCGAGTATATTTACAAAAGCAAAGCGTTTTCCAGATGCCTTTAAAATTCCACATACTTTTGCAGAAAACCCACATTGGGGGAAATCAGGAGTGCCTTTCATGTAAAGCAATAATGGAAAGTTGTTTAATTGTTCTTCAATTCGTGAATTTATCTCCATCACTAACACCTATATTTTCTTATGAAAATCTATTATAAATTCTATAACAAAGAAAGTGTCCATTATTTTCATTGCTCGCTATGTTACACCTCCTATCAAAAAGGAATAAAAAATTGCTATACTTTTAAAGTTGGTTTGCAAGAAATAAAAAGATCTCTAAATAATCAATTTTAAAAAGGGTAAAAAATTATGAATCCATTAGATAAAATTTCAGGAACAATCATTACCGGCCTCGTGATTTCGGTAGTCATTGCAGTCGGTACAAGTTTGGATGGAGCAAGTGCCGCCAATTCACTTGTAATTTGGCTCCACGTCGCAGCTGGTGTTGCATGGATAGGCTTGCTTTATTATTTTAATTTTGTCCAAGTCCCCTCCATTGGAGAGGCAAATGCAGATGCCGAAGGCCCAGGTCCTGCAGCAATCACAAAGTACGTAGCTCCAAGAGCCCTCCTCTGGTTTCGTTGGGCTGCCTTGGTGACATGGTTGTCAGGCGCATTATTCCTGTTTTTAAATGGAAATCTTGGAGATGCTTTCGAGCTTGGACTGCGAACAGGTAATGCTTATGCTACCACCATAGGTATTGGTGCTTGGATGGGAACCATTATGTTATTTAATGTCTGGATTCTTATCTGGCCAAATCAGAAAAAAGTGCTTGGAATCGTCGAGGCAACAGCTGAAGAAAAAGCCAAAGGTGCAAGAATTGCATTCCTTGCATCAAGAACCAATACAATGCTGTCCATCCCGATGCTCATGAGCATGGTGGGTGCCGGTCACGGTTTCTTTATGTAAAAATACCCCCGCACATTAAAAAAGGCCCAGCTTGCTGGGTCTTTTTGTTAGGTTTTATATTTAACTACGAGAGTCTTGATTAATTGCATGCCGTTAGAAGCTGTCCAGTATAAAACCATTCCTGCAGGGAAAGTATAGAACAAAACAAAAAATACCAAAGCCATGATATACAGCTTTACTTGCTGCTGTTTTCTTAATTCACCTTGTAGGTGTTTGTCTTGAAAGTTATACGCACTTAAGACTGTGATAACAGTCATTAATAATGGCAATAGATTCAATGTCCCACCAAAGTAAGGGATGATAAATGGTAGGCTTATCCAGTAATCTGGTCTGGACAAGTCACTGATCCACAGAAAGCCCTGCCCTTTAAGCATGATGCTTTCGCCCAACATGTCAAAAACGGCAATAAAAATTGGAATCTGAATCAATAAACCAGCCAAACTTTTAACTGTGAACATCGGGCTAATGTCTTTTTCTTGGTAAAGGGCAAGTGTCTTTTGATGGGCTTCTTCTCCAGTGTAATTTGTTTTTATATTTTTCAATCTTGGCTGAAGCCAAGCTTGTATTTCATTGACTTCTTGCTGCCATTTCTCTGCGACAGTTGATAATGGAAATAAAAATATTTTAATAATTAAAGCCAACAAAATAATAGAAACACCAAGATTACCCACCCAAGAATAAACCCAGGACAGGATAATTTGAAAACCAAAACAAATCCATCTGAGCCAATCCCACAATGCGGTGTAAAGCAGATCCTTAAGTTGGGAAGAAACGTTGATGAGGGCGGAGCGTTCAATAGGTCCAAAATAGAAAATGAAATGATATTCGCCCGATTCTGAATTTGAGCTCAACACAAATGAATTGGAGTCCTTATCAATGTCATTAATCGAATAGGATTGCACCGTTTCACTTGGGGAAATCAAGAAAGACCAGAATCGACTTCTGGCTCCGTGCCAAAATTTTTCTGGGTCATTTAGGATGGATGCTTGCTTCATTTTCTCAATACCTTGGGGTGAGAAAGAAATTAAGCTTGTGCCATTATACAGCCCCCCCAAACCAACGATGTTTTCAGGATGAAGTGTTTGATTTGCTCTAATTTTTATACTTATAGATTCAGATGAAGAAATCTTTAAATCAAGCTTATGAGTTGATCTTGAGATGTTGTATGACAATTTGCTTATGGGATGAGCAAGACCGTTTTTCAATTGAAATAATAACTCTATATTCTCCGGATTCTCTATAGTTTTTAACTCAAAAAAATTCTCTTCAAAAAAGTGAAGTTGCTCAATTGCAAAAAAACTCCCCTCCTTGTTCACTATATCTACTTGAATTTTATTCTCATCATTGCAATTCGGATAACAGATCTTCCAAGCTGTTGGCAAGGGTAGATTTTTGTGAAATTCTATCTCCTGGAGTGGCGTATCAATAAAAATATTTTCTGCAGATCCAAACATTGGAAAAATCGATACAGGCAAGAGAAAAATAATTGCAATTAATTTGCTTGTCTTCATTTGTAAAATCGCTTCATTTCCTTCATCGCCGATTCGAGTAAACTCTTGTCAAGATCCCCTGAACTGGTGGGCTGATAATCTTGGTTCATTACTTCAAAATAACCACCGTAGGAAACAACTGTCTGATCATCGGAAACAATTCCATAGGAGTCATAACTGCCTGTTACCAAAAATTCCCAAGACTCTCCACTAAATAAATTAAAACCGCTGCTGTAATCGCTTGCTGGGTTAGAGCAACCAAGAACTTCAGTAAGTAAAGTAGGCACTATATCGTTGTGTGAAGTTCGTTGAGTAAATTCTTTGGCATCCCTATTTGGCCATAGCATAAAAAATGGTGTTTTCAACTGTGCACGACTGTAGTTGCTGGCATGCCCATAATAACCTGTGTCGTAGTCATTTAACTCATATCCATGATCCGAAGTTATAATGATTACAGTCTTTTTTAGCAATTCTCTACGATTCAAGGACTCAAGTATGGTAGCAATCTCAGAATCCACAAATAGAATGGACTGGGTATAGCGGCCAACCTCTTTAAGATGTTCATCGGTTACCTTTGTCAGGAACTGTTTTGGGATAAGATTAAAATCTATACTATCAATGGCATTCATGGGTGGATCATAATGGAGGTAACTGAAAAATGGTCTTTCTGATTTGTACTGTGACAACCATTCCAACCATTTTTTTGTGACTAAACGGTTACTTTCTTTGTCCAAAGAACTGAGTCTCTTTACATTTAAATCCTCTACCCGGGCAAAAGCAGTTCTATCCAAGACAGTGGGACTGCCAAATCCTGCTGAACTGATGCCCAGTACCTGATACTGATGATCCAAAAATTTATCAATTAAAATCGATGAACGCTGGTTGTCATGAAATGTCCTCCAATAAGTCGTAGGTATCCCATAAAAAATAGAGAATGCTCCCATTCTGGAAGATGTGCCGCCACTGTAATGATTGTTAAAGTGGATGGCTTTTTCTTTAAATTGTTCAATGGTTGGAGTTATTTTTGAATCTACCATTTCAGGTCTTAAGGCATCAACTACAATCAAGAGTACATTGAATTGATTGCTTGATTTCTTAGGGCAAGTTATGGGTTTTATTGGATAACTCAGTTCTTCGGAAAAAGCTTCGCCCAGTTTTTCTACGACCCTCTCATTCCTAAGAGCTTCGGAATCAATCCATCCCAGGCGAGCTAAATCACGTTTTGCATGCAATGGGCGGTAAGCTGGTAGGTATCTTGTAAAACCTGTAATAGCATTGTTGTAAGTTGCATCCGCCCATATGTGCAAACCCTGAACGTATCCCCAAGAAACTATAATCAAACAAGCAAGTTGTTTGCCATACATAGACTTTCTATCTCTACGATTCAGTTGTCTAAACAATTGGTTTGCAAGGATGAACTCAAAGGCTAAAACAATCAGGAGCTGGAGCGCAATGAGTACATAAGTTGTTGAATCAAATAGAACGCTGGTTAAAAAACTTAAATGATATCTATTTTCAGCAAAAAAATTTGCATCGACGATCAATGAAGTAATGATCAATGTGGCAAAGAGTATCGCCAGAGAAAAAATTAATCGCTTGTTTGGAACAATTAGAATAAGGGGTATTAGCAAGAATGCAATTGGCAGGTTAATCAGAACGATAAAGTGTGTAATCGTTGCCAAAGGAACATAACTGAGAGCCCAGACATCATCCGGAAATGAGTAGAAAAATAAGTAACGAAGCCCAATTAAAGTAGCGATGAACCCATTGATGAGTCCAAACCAACCAAGCCATCTCAACAACGATTTTCTCTGGGTATTCATTAATTCAATCATTACTTCAGCAACTTCATTATTTCCCTCGGACCAATGCTTCTTGTTTCGCCCAAATTATATACCCATTGTTCTCTAATGCTTTTTATCTCAACCATGATTTGATTTTTCTGAGCAACCACCTCGTTTATTTTCTCTGAAATTCCATCGATGTCATCAGGTGCAATGACTTTACCTACTTTTTTTCGTATCCATGATTCGAAAGGCTCAATTCCCAAATCTTGCCAGTTTGGATTTCTGACTCTTGGAGGAAGATCAATAAATAATACAGGCTTACCCAATCCAAGAGAATATTCAATTGAAATACCAGACCAATCGGTAATAAGGAGTTGGGACTTAAATAAAGATTCATTTTCACCCATAGAGAGGATTAAATTAAATTTTGGATGATCGCCATACTTTGCCTGTAACTCCTGCAATACGCCCGGGGTTCTTTTACCTGTCTCGTAGTGGGGTCTTACTGTGAGAGTGTAACCTTGATCAAGTATAGCCTTGCAAAGCTTAGAGCCAACTGTATTGAGTATACTTTGATCTCCCCAAGTAGGAGCCAATAAGACATGGGTGTCTTGATTTTGCAAAGGCTGTCTTGCCTTTTCCATTAGTGACTCCAAACGATTACTGCCGTATGGGATGAGGTTTTTTTTCTTCAAGTTATACATCTTCTCTCTGGCTCTAATTTCTCTTTCTTGATGTGGCCCTGCACAAAGAAGGCTATCGTAGTAGTCAAATGAATTCGCATTATCAACCATGTGTGTACTGGTCAAACTATGAAATAGATAGACATAATGAACGGCGTGGATAGATCGCTTTAATTCATAATTATTTAAATCCATCATGGTTAATATCAATAATTCAGCTTCCAGATACTGAAAAAAAATGGTTCGTATAAAGGATGCAGGGATACAAAAAGCATTTACATATGGATTGCTAGTCTGCAACCCTGGATCATTGTTATCAGAGGATACATAGCAGATACGTTGCTTATATTCATGAGTCAACCCCGTTACCAATGGCTCCAGATGATGCCAGTCTTGATGGCTCTCTGAAAAAATTACGATTCTTTTTTCAACTGGGTCAAGTTTTTTGAATGATTGGTATGCTTGCCAATGTGATAACCAATTAAACACAATCAACGGCTTTTATTGTTCCTTTTTCTGCTCTTGAGTTGTTTTCCTGAACAAGGACTTTAATTTATACCAATAGGTTTTGACAACCAGCCCGAGTGTTGCAAACATCCCTATCAAAGCCGAGAGCAACATGCTGCCAGTGCTGGGATCCAAATACGCCTGTACAGAGTCGATAAAACCAAAACTAAGTAATGCAAACCAAAGAACTGAGTTTTTTGCATTCTTCTTCATGCCTTGCTCCCATAAATGCTCGTTGATAATACTAGCCGATTATAAAAAAAAATTGAGAGATTTATCTCAATATTATTGTTCTCTTAATTTAATCATTGGATATATTTCATCCTTAGCTCTTTTTAAATGAACTTCATCATCAATTTCTGCCCAAGCCAGATCTTCAAGCAACAAACAATCAATATCAATCTCTTTGCCAGCAGCAACCAGTGCTTCGGTTTCGTAATCGTAGAAAAGTGAATGCGCAAACTGATCTTGTGCATGACGTTGCATGCAGGCAAAGAGTTTAGGGCTAAGTTTCACTATCCCCACAAGTTCCCCACTTGGCTTGCTACCAAGTTGACTTTTATCTTTCGACATACAAACCAAGCGGTTGTCTTTGGTTTCAACATAAACTTCATCGCCTGATTGGGTAAATCCTGATAGTAAAATACACTCCTCAGATGGAGTATTGATTAGTGCTGTAAGTGCTTTTTGTTCGTAGATAATATCTGATTCAAGCAATAAAAAAGACCCTTTCACATAGTCGCTGACACAGTACAAGGAATACATTGTGCCAGAATTCTCAAACTCAGAATTCCAAATAGTTTGAACACTTCCTGGATATTTCTCAGTCAGGTTTTCAAAATTATGTGGCTGATAACCAGTTACTATCCAGATTTTTTCAACCCCCTGTTTCAATAACTTTCTGACCGACTCTTCTATAATCGGATAACGATCAAAAACAATGAGGCCTTTTGGTTTTCCAGCCATTGCATCAGACAACCGTGTACCCATCCCTGCAGCCAAAATTACGGCTTCTTTAATCATTGTTTATCGCGACCCAAGGAATTCATTAAATAAATCACACAGCAGGCTGATCTTTTCTTCGCTAATTTCTCCCATAGTTGAAATCCTAAAAATGGTTTCACTTAAATCACCCTGGCCTTGATAGATAACAAAACCATTGGTTTTGAGGAAATCATGCAACTTTGCAAAGGAAACACCGGTTGGCAAAATATAAGAATAAAGAACTGAAGAAAAGTCTGCAGCTGGAAGCAATGTCTCGACTCCCAACTCTGACAAAGCCTCAGCGATTTTTTTGGCTCTGGAATCAAATAATCGGTTTCTCTGTGGCCAACCACCAGAATCAAAGAACTCATCCAATGCAACTTTAAATGCAAAGGCTACATGGGTGGCAGGAGTAAAAGGGGAAAAACCGTCTGCATACTGAGCATGAAAATAATCAAACAAGTTAAAGTAAACTGTGCTTAGTTCCGTTTGTGTATCCGACCATACATCCGGATGAGCCATCACAAAGGAAATGCCAGGAGCACCATGGAGACATTTGTTGGCGGTTCCTGCCAATGCTGTTAAATTGATGTCTTCTCCCAAGATCTCTTCTGCCCCAAAACTACTAACAGCGTCCAAAAAGAGTCGAACATCATGTTCTTTGCAAACCTCTCCAATTTCAAGAAGTGGATTCAATCGACCGGTAGTGGTTTCATGATGAACTAAAACTAGATTCTCAATTTCCTGGTTTTCATTCAGCTTTTTGTCAATGAGGGCAACATCGATTGGTCTCTGCCAATCAAATTTAAGTATTTGATGTTCACGATTGGATGATTTTAATATCCGCTGCATACGAGCCCCATAAACACCATTATCAATGACTAACGTAGTTGACTCTCTGGGTATGAAACTAGTTAACATTCCCTCGACAGCACCAGTACCAGAAGCTGTTAAAAGTACCGATTGGTAATTGCAGCCCGATAATCCTGAATAAACTTCACCCAATCTTTTGTTGATATATTGCACAAGTTTTGCAAATTCTAACTCCCGATGACAAACATCCTTGTCAGAAAGCGCCTCTCGGACCTTTTGACTTAAATTCACAGGACCAGGGTTCAGTAAAATTTCACTTCCAGAGTTATCCATTCAATCAAGTTCCTGTATGTGTGCTCTAAATCTTGATGCCACTTGGGGAGGGGTTACTGTTGGTCTGGGTAAGTTGTTTTCAAGGCCTGGCTCTATGGGGATATAAATGAAAGATAATTTATTTTCCTGACTTGAGAAGTGTTTTCCCAGATCCGATAAGCCAACGTTCTCGACCACATGAGAATACCCAGATGCACTAGCGATCTGAGGAAAATCAATAATATTAGAAACGGTTTTCTGAGAACCTGTGGACTCATATTCATTATTATCCAAGAGGATATGAGTTAAATTATCAGGATTCACATGACAAAGACTGGTTATTGCACCTAAACGCATCAGCAGTGCACCGTCTCCATCAACAACGATCACTCTGGCTTTAGTTTTTATTTTTGCCAGCCCCAACCCAATGCTTACAGCGCAACCCATTGAACCAACCATATAAAAATGATTGGGTCGATCAGCAATAGAGTACAATTCTCTGCCGGTATAACCCGTGGTAGCAATGATCAAGTCGCTATTCCCAGTGCTATCAACAATGGTTCTTAAGACCTTTTCCCTTTTAAGGCCTGAAGATCTAGATGGGCTACGGTGGTTTATTTTTTTATTTTTTGGGGTTTGATCTGAATCAGAGCCTATTTGATAAGGATTCACCGAGCCCTTCTTCATCACCAGAGCATGGGATATTCCCCGCCCCATAATTGAAGAAGTTACTGTTTCCAAGGTTTGCTTGATATTTGAATTCTCAGTTGGGAACCACGACCAAGGTATTTTCATTAAATCGAGTAGGTCTGTGGTGATTTCACCCATCAATCGATGCTGTGGTTCATCAGGTGAAACAGAAGGATCGCCTCTTAAGGTAACCACTATGAGAATTGGGATCTCGAATGTTTGCAGTAGGGACGTAATGGGATTAACCGCATTCCCAAGACCGGAATTCTGGAGCATAACCACAGAATATTTACCTCCAAAATAAATGCCAGCGGCGATAGCAATGGCATCTCCCTCATTTGCAGCAGGAATATAATCGATTTCACTAGAATCATTTATGTAATTAATAAATGATTTCAAGAATGAACAGGGAACACCGGCATAAGTGCTGAACCCATAGCTCTTTGCTTCTTGAATAAACAACTCAGAATCAATCATAGGAAATTCCCAGCCCTCAGCAGGTCCTCTAAAGTATCAATATCAAGCCAATGTCCCGTGGTGTATACAACTTTCACTTTAATTCCCT
Organism: uncultured Woeseiaceae bacterium; assembly: GCA_964633465.1. Taxonomy (GTDB): domain Bacteria; phylum Pseudomonadota; class Gammaproteobacteria; order Steroidobacterales; family UBA11654; genus DTSX01. The sequence goes on from CAZWGB010000007.1 coordinate 24,181, forward strand.
CGGAAACAAGATGAGTAAACAAATGATGAAACTTGGCTGCATTAAAATCAGTTTCCTTTTGCATTTTATTCATCGATTCATTGATTACTGGAATAATGTTTTTAGAAAACTTTGCTACCCCCATCCATTCACCATCAATTATTTTAGGGTCCAGATTTTCGGCTGATATTTTTAGAAAAATTTCATGGCTATATGAATCTCTGGAATGGGGCTCAGAACAGTGAACATAGTCCGCCGCTCGTTCTTTATTAACAGAATCCTGCCATTGGGTATCAACAACGATGACAATATCGTCTTCAAAGCCATCCATCAACTGCAGCAGATATGGTTTAAACAAAACATCACCAAAAGAAACGAAAAGGTCCTGATTGAGGTTTATACCAACAAGTGCTTTCTGAAAAGAAACTAATTCGCTGGTATCTGCATACTCATCATTGTCAACATAGCGGAGACTGGGCAAATCAATGGCTTCTTTTTGAAATCCACGGACAACAGTAATTTCTTTGATGCCATGACTGGTATAGACATCAACAATATGGCTCAGGATTGGCCTTTCCTTTATTTCAAGCATGGATTTAGGTATTTCTTCGGTCAACCTGCCCATTGCGGAGCCTCTCGAGGCAGCAAGTATGATCGCTGATTTAGTTTTTGATGATTGAGGAAGATACAATTCTTCTGCTTGCAACAACTCAGAGACACCTTGCAGCCTGAAGATTTCACTGACACTGGCTATCCTATGTTCCATTTTGACTACGGACTGTTCTTGCATTATTGAAGTAGCTGTCTGTTGCATCGCTTCAATTGAGCTTCGAATCATATGATTGGCCCAGATGGCAATGGAAAAACCTGCCTGTGCAAAAATTTCTGTTGGGGTAGAGTAATACTTCGTTGGGACTATAATTACAGGCAATCGATCACCCCACTCCTCTTGAAAAGCAAGAATTTCTGAAGGATTGGTCATGGCACTATGAATTAAAATAGCATCGGAACCTGCCTGTCGATAAGCTTCCGCTCTTTTGATGGCTTCACTTAACCCCCAACCGGCAATAAATGCCTCAACTCTCGTGACAATTGAGAATAGATCATCTTTTTGTGCGTCTTTGCCTGCCTTGATTCGACTGCAAAATTCATCGATGTCTGCCAATTGCTGCTTGTTGCCCCCTATGAAGCTATTGGTTTTTGGATAGAGCTTATCCTCTATGCATACGGCTGCAATTTCCCTTTGCTCAAGTTTTCCGATTAACCGTCGAACATTATTAAAATTTCCATATCCAGTGTCCCCATCAAGCATGATAGGAATAGAAGTTGCATCCGACATGAATTCAAGTACTTCCAATATTTGTGTCCAGCTAGCCTCATTGCTATCTCGTACTCCATACTGTGCCGAAATTGCCAGCCCGCCTGCCCATAGACCCTTGAATCCCGATTCTTCTGCTATTTTTGCACTGATACCATTGTGTGACTCAAGTAAAAATTCTAGAATTTCGCTGTCAAGTAAGGACCTAAATTGACTGGTTTTCTTTTCTTTAGTCATTCGCTCCAAACGATAATCACAATAATCCTTTAAATTTCTCAGCAATTGCCTCAACATCTTCGGCATCAGCATTACTGTATTCAGGATAGGATTGGAATCGTTCTGGAATCTTGATGGTCGCATCAAACCCTATCTGCTCAGATTGAAGGGCAATCCCATGTCCTGGATCTTTTTCCGCGGAAGGATCCATTAAAAAAGCGTGGCCTGATTTGTTGATGATGGAATCTGTGTATGGTTGTACCCTGGTATTGATTGCCCACTCTATTTCAGATAAATCATAAGGGTTGACATCGGGACCAACGACGACGACGACTTTTGCTGTTTTACCCCACCTTCCACTTGCATCCCAAACGGATTGCACAACAAACTTACCAAAATCAGGGCGAGGTTTTTGGGCACCATCAACAGATAATTGAACAAAATAACTTAAATTCGGGGTCACAACGACATCTTGAACTTCAGGGATTTTAGACTGCAAATCACTCAACACTTCCCCCTCGATCGGCAAACAAGCCATATAATTGTGATCAAAGGGTGGTTCCATTTCCATTGTCGAATACCATATCGGGTTTTTCCGATGGGTGATGGATTGAATCTCTATCAAAGGAAAAAGTTGTGCATCATCATAGTAACCAACAGGATTGGAGTGCGGACCAATGGCAACGTCGCGTTCTGGTAAAAATGTACCCTCTAGTATCCATTCAGCTTTAGCAGGGACTGCTATATCAATCGTCTCGCAGTCTACTACATCCACTGGTTCGCCTCTCAAGCCTCCTGCAAAATCCATTTCATCCAATCCAAAAGGTATGCTTGTCGCTGCAGCTACTTGTATAACAGGATCAACAACACATGCGATGGCTACTTCAAGAGGCTGATTCATCTCTTGTGCCTTTGCCCAGTGTATTCCAACATCGTTGCCTGGGGGGTTCCAAAAAGAGAAAATTGATAGGCATTTCTTTTGCTCGTCTTCGGAATAAACATCGCCGTGAGGATGTGAAGCATTCCACAACTGGGTTAGACGATAACAACCTGTGTTGAGTGCACCCGTATCTGGATCTTTTGTTATCACTACAGCATTTGTGATATAGGCCGGTCCCTCTTTTCCAAACCACACATGGGGCAGTTGTTTTCCTATATCAATGTCTTTACGATCAATTTTTACCTGTTTACATGGTGCTTTAGAACTTTCAATCTTTCTGGGTTTGTGCCACAAAGATTGATCGGTTAAAACTTCAACATGCCTAAGTTTGCCGTCCAGTGGATTTTCTTTACCCAGAATCATGGATGTTCTTTCACGAGTACCATATGGATTAAACAATACAGGGATATCAGGACAATTGTATCCAGATAAGTTATTAAGCATCAAAGCAGGTCCATTTGAATTGTGTATAAACCTCATCAAGGGTTGCAATTCTGATGTTCCCCTTGCCACATTCAGTTCTATATCAATCTGTTTTAATTGATCTTTGCTCTTGAGTAACTGAATAAACCCTCGCATGTCATCAAATGCAATCATCTTGTCCTAACTCCTAAGTTGCAGCCAATGCTGGATATTTGCAACTATAAAAAATGAATATTATACCAAGATAAACATTAGGATAATTTTTTTGTAAGCTATAGAATAACCCACTGGTTTGTATTTCTGAGGAATGATATGGAACGAAAAGTTGCGATAGTTACCGGTTCGGCAACCGGTGTTGGTGCTGCTACTGCGATTTTGCTTGCTGAAAAAGGATGCAATGTAATTATCAACTACACCAAAAGCAAGAAAGAAGCAGATGAGACAGCAGAGATCATTCGAAATAAAGGAGTTGAGGTTATTGTTTGCCAAGGAGATGTTGCAAACGATGATGATTGCAGAGCAATGGCTCAAGCAGCAGTTGATGTTTGGGGTAGAATTGATTATTTGGTTAACAATGCAGGAAAAACAAAATTCAATCCATTCCCTAATTTGGAAGGTTTAAAGAAAGAGGATTTTCTTGATATCTATGCGGTAAATGTTGTCGGAGCTTATCAAATGATAAGGGCAGTTGAACCGCACATGAGAAAATTAGGCCAAGGTGCCATTGTTAATAATTCTTCCATTGGTGGGGTAACGGGGATTGGTTCTTCAATTGCCTATGCAGCCTCTAAAGCAGCCTTAAATATGATGACTAAATCTCTTGCACACGTTCTTGGGCCTGAAATTAGAATTAACAGTGTTGCTCCGGGGATGATTCAAACAAGATGGCTTAAAGAAGGTCTGCAAGATGAAGCTTATGAAAAAATGCTTCAGCAAGCCCAAAAACAATTGCCACTAAAAGAAGTTGCGACAGCAGAGGATGTAGCTGAATCTCTAGTCTGGTTTTTGGAAGGGGCTAAGTTGGTTACGGGAGAAATATTGATTGTTGATAGTGGTATTCACCTTGGAATACTACCAGGCTATTCAAGAGGTGACGACTGATTATCAAGTCTGTCTATTCTTTTACCAACCAAGTTTGATTCTTAAGTTCAATCTCTTCTTTTGAACCAAAACTCAAAGAATTATCCAACAAGCGAATCCAATCGGGATCAAAGCTGAAAAGACTTATTGAATTAAATTGCTTTGCTATTTTCTTTTCATCATCCGTCTCAGGCAATTCCAAAAGCCGATTAATGGAATCAAATTTTTTCCTGTACGCGTTGAGAATATCCTTACGATGCTGCTCTGGAACTTTGTAAGCAACGCCTTGTAATTGCAAACCTTTGATCTGCATCCAATCGCTGACATCTTGATTAATTGTTGCTGATACCCTTTTGTTCTTTAAAAGACCCTGGATATGTTTGGATTCCTCAAAGGAAATAAAATAAATATTGAGTTTTTCATCGGAAACATAAAAAACACTTGCAGACCATAATTCTCCTTCAGCTGATGTTGCAATTGATATGGTGTGGTGTTTGGAGAGAAATAATTCTATGCGTTGGATTAAATCTTTTAAATGATCATCACTACTCATTTTTTGAGCCAACACCTTGCCATCTTTTCACAACCTCATTATCAAGCCCAATTAAATCCAAGACTCTCCCAACAGTGTGATTAATGATGTCATCAATCGATTCTGGATGATTATAAAAAGCAGGGTTCGGTGGAACAAGGGTTGTCCCCATCAGTGATGCTTTGTAAAGAAGATCGCAATGACCTGTATGCAATGGAGTCTCTCTTGGGACTAGGATCAATTGTCTTTTTTCCTTCAAAACCACATCAGCCGCCCTGACAATGAGATTGTTGGCATAGGAAGTAACTACTCCTGATAAAGTTCTCATCGAGCAAGGGATAATAACCATCGCCTTGGTTTTAAACGAACCACTTGCAATGGTCGCACCTAAATTCCTATTGCTGTGAACAACATCTGCCAACTGCTCAATAGCTTTCAGATCGAAATCGGTTTCAAGAGAAATATTCAATTTACCACCTGGGGTAATTACCAAATGCGTCTCAATGTCTGAAAGATCCTGCAAAATCTGAAGCATGCGAATCCCATAAATGACTCCGCTCGCACCAGAAATTCCAACAATTATCCTGTCCATCATCAGCACATTATAACTTTTAAGCTTAGAGAATCTATTTTAAATGGGTCTTGGTTTCAGTTCTGAGTAATTCAACTTTATACTAGCTATCTAATGAAAAACATAAGAAAAGCCTATGTTGATATTGGCAGTGGTCAAATTCACTACCTTCACTCAAAAGGTCAAGGTATACCTTTATTGCTTTTTCATAGAACGCCAGCGAGTTCTGTGATCTACAAGAGAATGATGAAAAGAATGGTGGGCAGTCGACCAATTTATGCATTAGATACCCCAGGATTTGGAGAATCATTTAACCCTGAAGGAATGCCTGAAATAAAGGATTATCGAGATTGGTTTTGTGAAGCGATTGACAATCTTGGAATCTCATCCTTCCATCTCTATGGCCATCATACAGGAACACACATTGCTACTGAAATTGCCGTTCATTGGAAAAATAGGGTGAAATCGTTAATGCTCAATGGTGTTGCGTATCTTTCAGAGAAAGCACGACTAGAATTCGGCAAAAAAATACTTCCTGCTGCAAGACCGGATGAAGAAGGTAAATATTTGATGGAAACTTGGAATATCATTAAAAGCCTTTTTCCAACATTTGATCGAGATCTTGTTCATTTGGAATTCATAGGAGCTTTAAGAGCGGTAGATGGAAGAGATCAAGCATTCCGTGCGATTTGGGAACAAGAATTTACGAAAGTTCTTGGGCAGGTAGAATGCCCTTTGTTTGCTATGTCCGCAGCCAATGATTTCTTTGCAGCCAGGCTTGAGCGAATAAAAGAAGACTTTCCATCTGCACGCATAGCATTGCTTGGAAATGCAATTGTGGCATCCCCTGAGCTGGATACCAATAACACAGTCAAACTGTTAAATGAATTTATGACTGATATTGAGTCTGGTTAAGGTACGATTCTTATTTCAATCTTTTCAGAAATCAGCGGCGGTTGGTGTGGAATATGACTTCCATCCCCTAATAACAATTGCAGTGTGTGCAAACCTGGCTCTAAATCCAGAAGAACACGATCTTGGGCTTTGCCAAAATGTAGATGGTTATTATCACTGGGTATAGGCATTCCGAGATCTGGCAGTTCGTTGTCAATAATCAAGTGATGATGACCGGTATCGGTTGCATAGGTTCCTGCAGGCGCAAGTTCCATACCATCCAAAGCAAAAACAATTTCAACGGGTGACTGAACAAGAGCACCATTTTCTGGTGATTCTATATAGACTCTAGGTGCGGCTGCGGACACGATACCCGAAAAGAAGAGGATAAAAATGTTGATGAAATGTTGGGCTGGCAAAAATTTTGATTTATGAACCATTGGTCAATGTCTCACTCCATATCAAGTATATACTGCCATTCGATCTTTGAAAGGGGTAAAACAGAAAGCCTGTTGCCTCTTTGCAGTAACTTCATGTCTGCAATCTGTTTTTGCTGTCTCAACTCACCCAGTGTGATCATCCTATCCAAATGTCTTAGATAGCTAACATCAACCATTAACCATCTTGGGTTTTCTGGATCACTTTTAGAGTCAAAATATTTCTCATTCGGATCAAAAGCTGTGTGATCCGGGTAAGCCTTGCTTGCAATCTCCATGGTCCCCACAATCCCTGGTTCCTTGCAATTTGAATGGTAAAAAAAAGCCTTATCGCCAACCTGCATTTTATCCCTGAAAAAATTTCTCACCTGATAATTTCTGATTCCATCCCAATGATCCACCCCAAAAGATTGTAAATCATCAATACTGTAAGTATCGGGTTCGGATTTCATTAACCAGTATTGCATGCTTCTAGCTTATATTTACCAAGGCTCGTCCATATTATCGTACCAAAAACTCCTCCATTCGGCTGGATCAATATTTGAGCATAATCCATCGTCAAACTCCTTGAGATAAGCCGGGTCTTCTAAATCATCATACTGAATGGCTATATCAACCAGTTCACACTTGTGTTGTAAATCTTTGATATCTGGATCCATGGCAATTGATGCCATCAAATTTTCTTTGGTCAAGCTTGCAGATGACATGCGAATTCCATTATCTGCATCTGTATCAAAAATAATGAATTTAGGTGAATCAGCAGAAGCTTCGCTCCACTCGCTCCATAAAGGTAAGTTTCCTGAACGGCCTCTCCCTGGATTCCCTGTATATGCAAATTCGGCCCAGTAAGACATCATGGCATTTGATAATTGGGTTACGGATTGAAGATTTTTTGATCCAATCATGTAACGAGTCATTATGTTTTTATCAAGATTGCCCATCACAAAGGGGATTTCAAAGGAATGTGACGCTCCCAATAGGTGACTAATATCTGTTCCCAATCTTCTCGGTTCTTCATCCCAATCAAACCGATAAGCAAAAATATTATTCTGGCCGGATTCAACTAGTTCTCTTGCAGGCTGATCCACTGCAAGTAATTTCCATGTATTAGACCTATGCTTTGAGACAGCTTCATAAAGTTCCCTATCCCTGCTTCGAGGAAGTCCTAAAAATGTCCTTACAAACCTTGGGTTGCCTACGAGAAAGAGTTTGTTTTCATCTCTATTGGTGCCAAAAATAACTGGCACATTTGAAGAAATACCTTGTTTCAAGGACGGGACAATTCCATCCTGGTGAAGCACATGGCCATCTGGGAAAGGTCTTAACATGTCATTTGTACTTATTTTTGCCTTGAGATATGCATCAAAAATCTCAGCGCTGGAAGCAGATCTAAGAAGATCCGTTATTTCTTCGTTAGACAATCCTTTCTGTATTAGGGTTGCGTCCGTCTTATTTTTTGCCATTTGTTTTAGCATCAGGAGTTCATTAAATAATTCTTTGGAACTGTAATTCTTCCAAGGAAGGGGTTCGCTGAGGTAGTTCTCAGAATGACTTATGTCCCCTGGCTTTATCCCACCACTCTGGACAATTGCCCTGTGAAAAAGGCCTTGCGCCAGTGGTGATGAGAGCAATGCAGCAACATTGTAACCACCCGCTGACTCACCAAAGATTGTCACATTGCTTGGATCTCCACCAAAATTTAAAATATTTTTTTGAACCCACTGCAGTGCCTGAATCGTATCAAGGTTTCCATAGTTACCAGAACGATCTTCGCCATTATTGGACTCGGATAATATACTGGGGTGTCTAAACCATCCAAATGGACCTAATCGATAGTTGATAGTTACCACGACAACCTTGTGCTGAAAAACCAGTTCTGTAGGGTTATAAAAATTTGAGTTGCCAGCAACATTGCTGCCACCATGTATCCAAAGCATTACAGGATAATTGGCCGCTCCAGATTCTATTTCTTCAGAGCTTAGTTTGGGCGCCCAAATGTTTAAATTTAGACAGTCCTCAGTGCCAATTGTTTTGCCCCAATCCTTCCTTTGAACTGTGCCCACTAGTGAACCTTGTTGGATACAGAAAGATCCGAATTTTAAAGCTTCTCTTACACCATTCCAAGCCCTAGGTTTTTTTGACTGTTTCCATCGGTAATCAGGTGAAAGAATCTCTCCATAGGAAACACCAAGCCATTGATGCGTTTTTCCATTATCCCCACCAATAATAATACCCTGCTGAGTTTCCCTAATCGTGCTCTCATCAGGCAATAAATCAACTCTGGGCTGACTGCACGAAATCAAGACAAGAGTGATTAGGAAAAATAAACTTGGTATTTTATATTTCATAAATATTTGGCGCTTTTGAAAAAAATCCTGCAAAGAGGGAATTTATCCAATTCCATTAAATCATCAATTAAACATCGTATGATATTAAAAAATAACGTAGTAGAATAGTCGGTATTATGGTCTCTGTAAAGAATCTTAAAGGCAGATTTTTGTTGCTCTTTGTCTTGATGCTCTTGAGTAATCAAGCAAATCAATTACATGCATCACCCTGGGCAATCCCTGGGGACTTAGTTCTCAGACACGATATTCAAATTTTGGTTGACTCGGGTGTTATCAATATACCTATTACCACCTGGCCGTTGGCCTGGGGAGATATTGCCTATAACTTATCTAAAACTGAAAAAGAAATGACAACATTTGAACTTGTTTCATTTCAACGAATTAAAGAAGCATTATTGGAAGAAGAAATCGGAGGTATATCAGCAAACACTTCACTGAAATTTGCCAAAAACCCAGAAACAATTACTTCTTTTAATGATTCGGTTGGTTATAGAAGTGAAATTGAAGGTGAATCCACTTATCTTGGGAAGAATTTTGCAATCAATCTACATGTCAATAAACGAGGTGGTGAAACAATATTCGATGAATCATATATTGCAGTTGCCCTTGGCGATTATTCCATTTCATTTGGATCCAAAAAAAATTGGTGGGGTCCTGGCTGGGGAGGCAGTTTAATTCTTTCCACAAATGCTGCTCCTATATCAGGAATCTCAATTGAACGGAATTTTTCTGACCCTTTTGAGTTTAAATTGCTTAATCGGATGGGGCCATGGGATTTATCCATGCTGATTGGAGAATTGGAGCATTCTAGAACAAGATCGGATGCACTATTTTTTGGGATGAGAATAGGATTAAGACCACTAACCAATCTTGAAATTGGTTTTTCAAAAACATCTTTATTCTGCGGTGATAATAAGTCTTGTGGCTTTTCAGGTTTCAGCGATATGTTATTGGATAAGACAGACTCTGGTTATAATCTATCTGGGTTTGATTTTAGATCCTCCCATTTCATTAAAAATTTCCCATTTGTAGTTTATGGACAAGTCATTGGTGAGGTCTTCAATGATAGTTCTCTTGGGTTATTTGGACTTGAAACTTGGGGTCCAATCTATGATTTTGATCAGTTGGAAAGTTACCGAGTTTTTCTTGAAGCAACATCTACAAGTTGTGCTTTCTATAAAAATGACGATTCTAATTTTGGCTGTTCATATGGTCATCCTTTATATCCTGACGGCTATCGATATGAAGGACCAAACATAGGCCATAGTGCCGATGGAGACGCTCTTTTGCTCACAGTGGGAGGGATTATTGTTGCTCAAAATTCACAACTTATTAAATCTTCTGTATCTCTTGGTAAATTAAATAGAGGTTCAAATAATCAATACCTGCTTGCTCAAAATAATAACGATATCTTCAAATTTGACCTTGGCTATGAATTTGATCTCTTCTGGTTTGACATCCCGCTTGGTAATTTTGATGTAGGGTTGGGCTTAGATGTCATGAGAGATAAAGTCAATAATACAACTCAAAAAGACCCCAGAGTTTATGTTTCATATTCTAATTCTCTTGATTTTAACCCGAAGAAAGTTAGAGATTACAGTGAATACCTTACATTAATTGAAGTTAGTGAGGATGATTTTACTGATGAAGTAAAACTCTCAGAGACTTTAATTAAGGCTAGTGACTTTACTATCATGGATGAAATGAATTTGTCTGAACTGATAGTATTGATTGACAAAATTTCCATCGAAAGAGACCCATATTCAGGGATCAAAAACAAAAAAGAATCAACTAGGACAAGAGAATTTCCTAAACAGTCTATGGAAAATAACTTGGATTATGGAATATTACTTGCTGATGAGCAAAACGACTTGACTAAGATCATGCTGCAGTTTGATCAAACCATTGAAAATAGAAATTAGACTTAATTAGATTGAAATTTTACCTTAATTCCCAATTAAGGCTGGCTCATTCTAAACCTAACTTTTGCAAGTATCGATCTCGTAACCGAGTGGATCGTGATACCAAGCTGATTTGTTTTCCATCAATAAACACTGTTGTAGCAAAAGAAGAAACTTCCAGTGGATTGCCGTCCCAAATAACAAGGTCTGCAGTTTTTCCGACCTCAATGGTACCCAAATCTGAAAGACCGAAAACCTCTGCTATATTAGCTGTCAATGCCTTTATAGCCTCATTTTCAGTTAATCCATGCGCCACTGCATTTCCTGCTCCTTGTCGGCTTAAGTATGAATTGTGGGTGTCTTGTGAAGTAATCAATATCTTAACGCCAGCTTTGTTTAGGAGGTATGCATTGTCCATCCGAGCAGCTATAGAATCAAATGAACCAGGTATATTGTCCATCGGATCCAAGATAACTGGGATATCTTCCTCCGCTAGAATATCTGCAATTCTCCAAGCCTCTTTAGCTCCATGAAAAATAATTTTAACGTCATATTGTTTTGCAATTGAGATCATTCGCAACAAATCTTTTGCACGATTGGAGCGGACAATTAGAGGTATCTCTTTATTGAGAACCCTTAAAATTGCCTCTAAGTCTCTGATTGTATGATCGTCATAATCGAAATCTGCGAGTTGCTTATATTGTTCTCTGGAATCATTAAAACGCAGTGCTTTATTAAATGCATCTTCCAGTAAAAGAATTTGTGAAGCTCTTGAGTCAGATCCAGCACCAAAACTGATAGCCATTGCAATATCTTTCAAAATAACATCACTGTCCAACTCACCATCCATTTTGAAGATTGAGGCCAGTCCTGAATAGTTTGCCTTTGCTGCAGAAGGAATTACAATCGCTGAAGTAATTCCGCCAGAGCGATTGTAAGGTATTAAAGTTGATGACGGATTAAATGCATTAACAATACTGAACCCAGCTGAAAAGTATTTGGTTGAATCGTCCCTAGTCTCTCTTTCAAGTTGAATTTCCATGAGTCCAATTTGACTGTGGGGAGCGATCAGTCCTGGGGTGATGATTTGGTTTGATGCATCAATTTGTATTGCATCGTTGGCAACTAGATTGCCACCAATTGCCACAATGAATCCACCTTCAATTAATACATCTGTGTTCTCCAGTACTCGTGAATCTGAAGCAGTGATGACAGTGGCATTTTGGATTAATATTTTTTCTAGGTCTGCAGCGTTTGCTCCTGAGACCAAGTAAAATAAAAAAACAATTGTTGTGATTATGAAATTTTTCATAATCGACTCTCTTCAGGCTTGATGATTCCTAAATCAAAATCAGTTCTCTCAAAGGCATTATCACTCTCAGCATCAAATTTTAAATGTCCATCGATGAAAACTTTCTCTGCTTTTGAGAAAACGCTGAATGGATCTCCATCCCAGATAACTAAATCCGCCATTTTTCCAACTTCGAGGCTTCCTACTCTTTCTGATATGCCTAGAGCTTTTGCTGGATTGAGAGTAATCCATTGGATGGCACGTCCTTTGGAAATATTCATCCCGGCTCGGATACCTGCAGCTCTAGCTTTGGCGGCCTCTTGATTAAGGTGTTGAGTGCCAACCGCTGAATCGGAGTGAACGATAGCGCAGCCTGTTTTATTTTCAGCCTGATCAACCATAGCCACATTCGACCAAACCATATCGAATGCCTCATGCTTGAATCCCCACCAATCTGCCCACATTGCTGCACAAACGCCTTGCTCTGCCAAAATATCTGCAACCTTGTAAGCCTCGATAGCATGATGAAAGGCGGTAACTTTATAATCAAATTCCTTAGCGATATCAAGCATCACTGCCATTTCTTCACCTCGATAACAATGATTTTGAATAAGTATTTCTCCTTTTAAGACCCCCGATAAGGTTTCCATTGCAAGATCACGTTTTAGGTCATCACGGGACTTTTCAGCTTTCTTCATGTAATTCTGAGCATCAATCCATGCTTGACGATATCCAGCTACGTTAGCCATCTGAGTTGATGGTTCTTGGTTTCTATTCCCATAAACGCGCTTAGGATTTTCACCACAAGCCATTTTTAATGTGTATGGAGCATCTGGAAATTTCATCCCCTGGACGGTTATACTTCTAATATTTTTAAGGGTTACACCTCTTCCACCAATTAGATTTGCTGAGCCCGGCAAGACGTGGAATGTCGTTATGCCTCCTTTCAGCGCAAGTGTGAATTGAGGATCATGAGTCCACACCGAATGTTCCGCCCAAACATGCGGAGTAACTGGACTGGTAGCTTCATTACCATCTGAATTTGAGCGAAGTCCTGGTGCCGGATAGACACCCATGTGTGAGTGGATATCAATAATTCCCGGTGTTATCCATTTACCTGCTGCATCAATAACTTTTATATTCGTATCCACTGGTATTTCGCCAATGGCAGCAATTTTGTTGTTTTCCATAAGTATTGAAGTATCTTCAAGCTCTGTTCCTAAACCCGTTAGTACCCTAGCATTTCGGATCAAGATTGCTTCACTCGGATTTGGTTGATAAGTTGATTGGTACGCTTGATTTTGTGGTTCTAGTTCTGGATCTTTATTGGTGCAATTGATTACGAGAATGCAGAGAAAAGAAACTATCAACAGAAGTGGGTATTTTTTCTTTATTTTCATTTTTTCAGATGTAATCCTTTTCAACAATAGTTGGCTTTTTGTAAACCAGTAGATGATATAGTTTCTTTGAGGCAGAACAAATATGCAACAAGAAAAGTGACAAAAAAACTCTTGGCTTTATTTTAACTCCTCATGACCTTCGGCAAACTTTTCAATCTTTTCAAATCTATCTCTGATTTCAGAGATAATTCATATGAATTGATCAAAAATTTTCATTACAATATTGTGGTGTTAAAACATCACAAAATCATCATAAGAATTGTAGCAATAATATTTTGCATCACTTTCTATCCTCTCAACTCGTTAGTTCTAGCTTCTGATTTTGACATTACCCAACAAAGGGTTATCGAATCAACTGATCAACCAGATCAGTGGCTTGTTCATGGAAGAACTTATTCAGAACAACGTTATAGTCCATTGAATCAAATCAACACAGAAACGGTAAAAAACCTTGGGATTGCATGGATTTTTGAAACAGATACCAATCGTGGTCATGAAGCTACTCCGATTGTCGTTGATGACATCATGTTCAGTACAAGTGCTTGGAGTATTGTCTATGCGAACAATGCAAAAACTGGTGAAATGATTTGGAAATACGATCCCAAAGTGCCTAAAGAAAAGGCTTATTTTGTTTGCTGTGATGTTGTTAATCGTGGAGTTGCCGTTTGGCAAGGTAAAGTATTCCTTGGAACTATTGATGGCAGATTGATCGCGCTGGATGCTAAAACAGGTGAAATGATTTGGGAAAAAATGACGGTCAATCCATCACAAGCCTATAGCATTACTGGAGCTCCAAGAGTTGTGAAAAACAATGTGGTCATTGGTAATGGAGGAGCAGAATTTGGCGTCAGGGGTTATGTCAGTGCCTATGATGCTGATACTGGTGAATTGGTATGGCGATTTTACACGGTCCCTGGCAATCCAGAAGATGGCTTGGAAGAAGGGGAAAATCAGAAAAATGAATCAATAATGAAATTGGCTGCGAGTACATGGGGTGGAAGCAATTGGCTAGATTTTGGAGGTGGCGGTACCGTCTGGGACTCAATGGCTTACGATCCGGAGCTTGACTTACTCTTCATCGGTACTGGCAATGGAGGACCATGGGAACAATCAAGAAGAAGCCCAGATGGAGGAGACAATCTATTTTTATCATCCATCATTGCCCTCAAACCTGATACTGGTGAGTACGTCTGGCATTATCAAACAACACCTGGTGATAAATGGGATTATACAGCGACACAACACATGATCCTTGCTGAACTTGAAATTGATGGGAGACCAAGAAAAGTCATCATGCAGGCCCCAAAAAACGGTTTTTTTTACGTCATTGATCGTACAAACGGTAAACTCATTTCTGCTGAGAATTATGTGAAAGTGACCTGGGCATCGCACGTAGATATTGATAGCGGAAGACCGGTTAAAATAGCATCAGGAGATTATGAAGAAGAACTTAAATTCATATTTCCTGGACCATTGGGAGGACATAATTGGCATCCAATGTCTTACAATCCTAATACTGGATTGGTATACATACCAGTTCTGGAAATGTATTTTGCTTACAGTAAGGATGAAGCATATACCTATGATGAGAAACTCTGGAACACTGGAATTGATTCACAGACAACTGTACCTCCAAAAAATATTCTACAATTAGCAAGTCTCGTAAAAAGCATTAGAGGCAGGCTCAGTGCATGGGATCCGGTGGAACAAAAAGAGGTTTGGAAAAGTTATCACACTTTGCCTTGGAATGGAGGCACATTAACAACCTCTGGAAACTTAGTTTTTCAGGGAAATTCTGATGGAGAATTTGTTGCTTTTCAAGCTGACACAGGGAAACGTCTTTGGAGCACTGATTTGAAATCAGGGATCATTGCACCTCCGATTACTTACAGTATTGATGGCCAACAATACGTATCTGTGCTTGTTGGTTGGGGTGGTATGTTTGCACTGTATTCCGGATTGCCGGCAAAATACACAGGCGGTCCTATTAATGGCAAGATTGTCACTTTTGCATTGGGCTCTGATCTTAGTATTACTGATGGGCCACCAACCCTAAAAATGCCCTACCCCCCTGAATCCAATGCAGATGAAGTTACGATTACTAACGGTGAAGAAAAATACCATGCCTATTGTTTTGTTTGTCATGGTGTAGGAGCTGTTGGTGGAGGTGTCATCTCCGACTTAAGATATATGAGTGAGGAGACTCATAGTAAATTCTCTGCTATCGTCTTGGGAGGAATGTATGCCAACAAAGGCATGGTTGGATTTTCAGACATCTTGTCACCAGAAGATAGCGAAGAAATCCACTCTTATCTTATTCAAAGGGCAAAAGAAACCTATTATCTGGAAAGAATTAATTCCTTTTTGAAATAACAAATTTATCAACAGGCACCCCACCGATTAGATGCTCCTGGATGATTGTTTCCAGCACTTCAGGAGTGCATTTTTTATACCAAATCTGGTCAGGGTAAACCACTGCAATTGGTCCCTGCATGCAAACTCGTAGGCAAT
>CAZWGB010000008.1:0-39563 GCA_964633465.1 uncultured Woeseiaceae bacterium
ATTTGCTCCACTAAGATTTGCTCCACTAAGATTTGCTCCACTAAGATTTGCTCCATTAAGCTTGGCCCCACTAAGATTTGCCTCAGTTAAATCACATCTTTCGCACTCAATCATATAGAGTTGATACCATGCTCCTTTTTTATCGTATCCTGAATACATTTTAGGGTTTTTTAACTTTGCCAAATCTCTTTCGTTATAAGCGAAAGAAGGCATCTGGGTATCAAAAACAATGAATATAAGACTCGCTAGTAGGATTGCTTTTTTCATATCAAAATTTTCACCTATTTGAATTTATTGATTAGGCAGCAAAAAAAATATTCCATCGAGTTTCTTCCTTTTTTTTTATTTTTTTTGATTATGGTTGACAGTTAAAAACGGGTATATTTCTTTTGGTACTTTTCTGATAATCTGCAAAGTCCGGATAACATGTACAAATGAGTGGCCAAAGATCAGATTTGAATTTGTCTTCCACCTGTTCAGCTTTCAGGTTGAGTTTTTCTGAACCCACAAAAACTTCTATCTCCGGGTTCTTTTTCAGATTCCAATACCAAGTTGGATGAACGTCTGCTCCACCCAATGAGGCAACTAAAATAACGCCTTGCTGATAAGGCACATGCATTAAAGGAATCACTCTTTTCTTTCCTGTTTTTGCTCCTTTCATATGTATGACACAGATATCACAGTCTTTTATAGTGCTCCAAAGTCTCCCTTTGGAAGCCTTATATATAAAGGCATGTAGGCTGGTTATAAACCTCATTAATTTTTTAGGAGGGCCTTTTTTTTCCCATTTTTTCCTTTCTTTGTCTTGCATCTAACTATTATTTTTTTATTAGATTATCATTATCAACGGAAAACTATTTAATCTCAAATAAACCATGATTGGAAATTAGGTGTCTCTAGAAGAACCCTAGCACTATAATTAATATCGAGTATTTAACTTATAAGGAGATGTTAATGAGATCTGTCGTATCAATTCTGTTGCTGACAATATTTGGTAGCATCAATGCTTCGGCTGTTTTAGATAGTCGACCGGATGGGATTACTGGGGAAACATGGCAATTTGGCCCTCTTAATCGTTGGGCATATACCCATATCCGAGAAATTCTACCAACCAAAAATATTGCAAATGATAGTAATTTAGTTCAACCAATTGTAGGACTTAATGTTGCCAAAGATAACTTGAGCATCAACTTGGATGGAAAAAAAATTCAACTCTCCGATGCTATGAAAAGCCAATATGTGGATGGGATTCTCGTTATAAAAAATGGTATCGCAGTTGCAGAGCTCTATGATGGTACGTTGACACCAGAACGTACCCACCTGATGTGGTCTGTTAGCAAAACAGTGACAGGGCTAACTGCAGCAAGTGTGGCAGCTGATGGCTTTATTGATTTTAATAAAACGGTTGCCGACTATGTACCGGAACTTTCAAAAAGTGGCTGGGGCCAGGATACATTGAGAGATATATTGGATATGCGAGACTCTTCTAATTGGGTTGAAGATTATGATTCACCTGAGAGCACAGTTCGCAGACAAGATTGTGCGGATGGCCTACTCACTGGCTCCATGTGTATTGATACTGATTTGATTGGAAACTATAAGTTTTTACCGACTGTAGGTATTGATAAGAGCCGACAGGGTAAGTTTATATATAAATCAGGTACAACAGATGTTTTGGCTTGGGTTCTAGAAGCTGCCACAGGGCAACGATTTGCTGATCTTGTTTCAGAACGTATTTGGAAGCCAATCGGTGCTGAGCGAAGTGCAGGTATTACTGTTGATGTATCTGGATTTACCCTCGCTAGCGGTGGAATGTTTGCAACGCTTAGGGATACTGCTCGGATCGGTCAGTTGATTCTTAATCGCGGTAAGGTTGGAAACCGTCAGGTGATTCCTGAGGATTGGATAGATGATATTTTTGATCAAAAAGGAGATACCACATTGCCACGTCTAAGTCCTGAAAGCATCAACCCTTACTATCGTTCATTTGTATGGGGTTTAGGAGACAACCAAGGCACTGTTTATGCAGCTGGGGTGCATGGACAGTTCATTTATGTATCGCCATCAACGGGTGTTGTGATTGCCATGTATTCATCTTGGCCCAATGCAGACGGCGGCTCCCCAGGAGTTGGGACTATTGCTTCTCTGGCAATTTTGGAATCAATTAAGAACTCAATTTAAGCAAATAACCTTTTTATAGATTTATTGTTCAACTGAAAATCCAGATGTTTTCCATGCCAGTATATCCCCTTCTAAATCAATGATCTGATTAAATTTATTTTCAATTAGAACATCGATTACCAATTGAGCTCTTCTTCCACTTCTGCAGAACACTACTATTGGTTGATTTCTGTACTCATCTAGAACATTCACGTTCAGTATCAACTGATCATGAGGAATATTAATGGAATCTTTGATGTGACCTGACTGGTATTCTTTCAAGGTTCTGACATCAAGAAGAATTAAAGTTTCATCAGGATTTTCAATCCTTTGCTTTAACTGATGAACATCTAAAAGCTCAACCTCTGCAAAAATATGAGAACAGAATGCTAGTCCTAAAATTAAGGTAAGTTTTTTCATTTTTTTTCTTCATCTTTTTTTAGGTTTTAACCTAAAAAATTTCAATATCTTTCTTCCAGTTTTTAAATAAAAATTTAAAAAAGTTACGGCAATTCTAGCTTTCGTCTGTATTTTCATTTCTTGATTTATATATAGCTATATCTCTTAAGGGAGGTGTGGTGCTCGGTGGCAGCTTGTGCATCCACTGCTAGGGTTTTCCATCACCTCTATACGATAGCCATCCGGATCGGTCATAAAGCCCATGTCTGGAACGGGAAAACCATAGTTTGCAGGAGCTCCTGACCATGGCACTCCTTTTGCTCTGGATGCTTCGTAATATTTTTCCAGATCCTTGACAAAAACACCTAAATGAGAGAAACCATCAGGTGGAGGATCCTCCTCTGGTCCAATATATTCTTGCAACTCAAGGATGGGTTCACCTTCCCCAGTTGTCATTAATGCCATCTTCCAAAGCTGACTTTGCTGACTACGAATAAGCTTCAAGCCAAGTTCTTGTTTGTAAAAGTCTATTGACCTATTCAGGTCTTCCACAATTAATGCAACATGAAAAATCCTCATTCTACCTTCTTCTACTTCGAAAGCAGGATAATGTATGTAAGGTGAAGTAGGTTTTTGTTCATCATTTTTCATTGGGGTTGATCTGGCCGTTTCCGGTGCAAGATTTGTAGCAATAAGCAACCAAAATGAAGAGATAATTATTAGTTTTTTCATCAATCTAAATTGTTGCTCAATCAAGGTCTTTGTCGTCTGGAGAATGTTCAAATTGCAAGACACCCATTTTTTCAAATTTGGGTCTGATGTTATCTGTAAGCAATCCTACTCTCTTTAAATTCGGTATGACTCTTTGAAACAGAAATGTCTGGAATTGTTCTCTGAACTCAACATTCCTAACATAATTGATGGTTTCTTCTATATCCCACCCAAACTCTTCATAGACAACAGTTGCAAACAGCCTGTTTCGCATGATCACACAAGCTTCATAGGCAAATTGTGCCCGTTCCTCAATTTGTTCTTGGCTTAGGTTTTTTACATAATCTTCCAAATAATTTACCCCAAAAGTAACATGCCTTGCTTCATCTTTAATTATGTACTCAATCATTTTGCGAAGCAGAGGATCTGGATGTGTTTCAGCAACGGTCTTGAATGCTCCAAGTGCTAAACCTTCTATAATGATTTGCATGCCAATGAATTTAAGATCCCATCGTTCATCCGTTAGAATTTTATCCAGCAGGTCTTTTAATTCACTTGTTACAGGATACATCGCCCTCTGCCTTGTTTGGATGTATTTATTAAATGCTTCTACATGACGGGCTTCATCATAGGCTTGAGTGGCAGCATATAATTTGGCATTGTACGTTGGTGCACACGAACAGAGTTGGCTAGCTACCAGCAGAGCGCCTTGCTCTCCGTGAAGGAACTGGGCCATATTCCATGAGTCGATTTTTTTCTGGAAGTCCAATTTATCTTTATCAGACAATTGAGCATAAGGCGCATAACTGAGTAACTGTTCATGAAAAAAAACATAGTCCTCTATGGTAGCATCCTGCATATTCCAAGGCTCTGACCAATCAATATCAATCTCTACATTCCATTGCCTTTTCTTAGCAAGTTGGTAAAGCCTATTTATACGATCATCTGCTGCAGTATAGTCCCAGTTGTAAGATCCGATTAAAGGGGTTTGGAATATTTCTCTGATCTCTTCAAAGTCCCCTTTTGACATGTAACTGCCAGATTGGTATTGATGCAATTGTTTCACCTAAATGTTCCTTTTTAACCTTTAGTTAATGATACCAATGTGTTGATTCATGCTTCAATGTTATTCCAACAAATGAAGTGTCTCAAGTTCAATGTTTTCAAGTTCAGTAGATATCCTTTTTTTTCCAAAATTGTTGCAATGGATAAGTTGGAGTAAGGTTTAGAAATAGAGGATAATTGTCACTACCTATAGGTTGGAAGCTAACAACATTCAGGAGACAACAATGACTAGAATTAATCAACGATGGTTATTGAATAAAAGACCGGAAGGCATGCCAGAGGACAACTGCTGGAAATGGGAGGAAGTGGATGTCCCAGATTTGAAAGACGGAGAAATTCTAATCAAATCCCTTTATCTTTCAATCGACCCCTACATGCGAGGACGCATGAATGATGCCGTGTCTTATACAGGACCTGTGCAAATTGGTGATGTTATGGTTGGGGAAAGCGTTGGGGTTGTTGTCGAGAGTAAATCAAGTAATTTCAAATTAGGTGACTACGTCTGTGTGCATGGGGGTTGGCAGAGCTATATTGCTGTTCGTGGTGATGGTCCTGAGCTTTTTCAAGCTGATCCAGATATGGCTCCACTCCCCACTTACTTAGGGACTATTGGCATGCCAGGCAGAACGGCTTACTTTGGTTTAACTAGATTGGGTAAACCCAAAGACGGAGAAACGGTCGTTGTTTCCGCCGCCTCTGGAGCAGTGGGAACGGTTGTTGGCCAAGTGGCAAAAATTCTCGGGTGCAGAGCCGTGGGCGTCGCCGGCGGAGAGGAGAAATGCTCTTATGTTACTGATGAGCTTGGATTTGATGCCTGTGTGGACTACAAAGCCGGGAACCTCGAAGAAGACCTCAAAAATGCCTGTCCGAATGGAATAGATGTGTATTTTGAGAATGTAGGAGGCGAGGTCACAAGGGCTGTTGCCAAATTGTTAAACTCCAGCAGTAGGGTTCCCATATGTGGTTTTATTTCTAAATACAACTCGCGAGATATCATGAACGAAGAAACTCCTTTCGATGTATTTGGTGCAATGAAATCAGTGCCTGAACACAGATTTTTCGTGGTAACTGAATGGTTTGATGATTGGGCAAATGCAACTAAAGAGCTTGCTGGGTGGATTAGAGAGGGCAAAATCAATTACCGAGAAACAGTTACAGATGGCTTAGAGAATGCCCCACAAGCTTTAAGGGATGTGTTATCCGGTCAAAATTTTGGCAAACAGTTAGTCAAGGTTGCTGACGAATAGCTGAATCTCTTTTATTTTTAATTATTAATTTGGTTGAGCAGTTGGTCTGATCACAATTTCGTTCAGAGCAACTCCCTTTTCTTGCTGCAAAGCAAAAACAATTGTTTCGGCCACACGTTCAGCTGGCTGAGCAATCTGAGCCATACCCGTTGTCTTCAATCTCTCCAGAATTGAAGTGTCCTTTATAGAAAAACCTAGCTCAGTTTTAAAAGCGCCTGGGTAAATACAAGTGACCTGTATTTTTCCAGCTGACTCAGATCTAAGGCCTTCACTGATGGCTCTAACTGCAAATTTTGTAGCAGAATAGACTGCACTGCCTTCAAATGTACGTAATCCTGCAACCGATGATATGTTAATGATGATGCCATCGTCTTTATCCAGCATATGTTGCAATACAGCATCAATTCCATATAAGACTCCCTTTATATTGATGTCAATCATCTCATCCCATTCATCAGTGCGTCCGGCACTTAGCAAGGATAGAGGCATAATTCCTGCGTTATTCACCAAGGCATCAATTTTTTTAAACTTGTCTATTCCCAATTGAGCTAAAGCATGCACTTGATTTTTGTTGGAAACATCCATTGCCTGGAAAGCAACATTTTCTTCGCCCAATTCTTCGCTTAAAGTTTGCAATCGGTCAACCCTTCTTGCTCCCAAAACAACATTAGCGCCTTGCTCCACAAGCATTTTTGCGGCGATCATTCCAAAGCCTGAGCTAGCACCTGTTATCATGACAGTCATATTATTCAGATCTCTCATAGTTGTTCTCTCTTAAGTTACTAAAATCATTCTTTATCAAAAATACTTTTTAATTAGGACTCCATTCTGGGGTTCCCCAAAAAGATTTAATTTTATCGGTGGTAGTTTCTGCTTGCTTGAAATCCTTGATAAATGAAACCCAGCTAAAAAAAGTGATTTTCAATGGATTGAAAGTATTTACATTATTGATTAAACCATAAATTACCGGTTCTCTTTCTTCGGCATACGTTCCAAACATTCGGTCCCAAATTATCAGCAAATTGCCATAATTTTTATCCAGATATTCTGGATTGGTTCCGTGGTGTACTCGATGGGCAGATGGTGTGACCAAAACCCATTCCAAAAGACCTAATTTGCCAATGCACTGAGTGTGTTCAACCACTGCCCATAATGTTGATCCAGCACCGACGACCAATGTAATGGTTGGGTCAAAGCCAATCAAGGGCATAATAAAAAAGAAAGGGACTCTGAAAATAGGATTAAACCAAGCCTGTCTCAGTGAGACCAGAAAGTTCATTTCCTCACTGGAATGGTGATTCATATGGACCGCCCAGAAAAAACGAACTCTGTGTGAGGTGCGGTGGAACCAATAGTAAATAAAATCAATCAAAACCAAGGTCAAAATAACCACTACCCAAGGCTGGGCAATTGCATTGATCTCAAAGATTCGAAATTGATAAAGGAAAAGGTAAAAGCCAAATATGGATCCTTTCATTAGAATGTTGACCACAACATTGCCTACAATGAGGCCGACCGTACCCCATGAATCACCTGTTTTGTATAGGCCAAGGGCGTTTCTTGAGGAAAAAATAGCTTCAATCGCTATCAACGCTAGAACAATAGGCGCACCGATCGCGTAAACGGTGTAATCGGTTATATTGCTCTCCATCATCGACTTAAAGGACCTAGTTTTGTACCACCAATGTTGGTCCCAGAACTTTTATGCTGACCCTGCCGTCTTCATTCCAATCTGAGATGGATAAGTCGACTCCAATGACCTCTGCATAGGCATGAAATCGTTTTTTAATCCAAATATCATGAACTTCTTTTTCCGTTAGGTCGTGTTGGCCCAATCTTACAGAATGCTCTAATATTACCCCAAAAGGCGATTGCCAACTTCTCTCACCATCCCTCATTTCAATTTCCACAAACAGTTGATACGCACACGCAGTTCGATCAATCATTCCAACCATGACCGTGTCAAGTTTTCCAGTTCTTAAATAATTTCTTCTTACTCTCTCCAGCAATGGTCGGACTACTTCCACATCACTGGCTATCAATTCGTCAATCATGTCGTTGTTTTTGGCAAATTGAAGTGTAGTCAAGATCATTTTTACCAGGGCGTCATTAATATCGTGCTGATACGGTTCAGTCGCGTTTAAGGATTTAAGAACTACTGCCATGGATCGGCCTAATCGATCTTCTCTTCCTTCATATCCACTGGTGGCACCATCAAACTTTTTACCAGCGTCCGTATGTGAATCAGCAAATGTTGATGAAATTCCAAAGCCGCACAAAATTAGGGCAATGATTAAAACTTTTCTTTTCATGATCGTTTCTCCAAAAAGGTCTTTAACTAACTTTATGCCAATATCAAGATTAGCTCAAGGCTCTAGAGCAGAACTCTTTCAACAAAGTTGCCTAGTAATGTATTCGATTCAGATGTTTCTACCGCTGAGTCCAGAACTTCTTTTAGGTGTTCGGTGTTATCAGTGTAATGTTTGCTGAATATGGTTAATCTTTTAACCAACGTTTCTCGATCAACTTCGGGATGAAACTGGAAGGCCCACAAGGGTTTATTTTTGTACTTAAAGCTGTGAATGCATTGTTCTGTATAAGCTAGTATTTCCAAAGGGTCAGGAATTGTTGATGCGTACTGTCTATGCACCGATACAGCAGGAAATTTATCTTCGATTCCTTGATAGACTAAATCAGATTTGGCTTTATCGGTCAGAGAGATCTGAACGGTTCCCATTTCATAGCCCTTGTCTTTATTAAGAATAACGCCTCCGAAAGCCAAAACCGCAAGTTGGAAACCGAAGCATGAAGCGAAAGTTGGTTTGGAGATTTCAGCTGCAAACCTTAATAGTTCGATACAGTTTTTAACAAAAGGGTATTTGTCTGGCTCCAGTACGTTAGCCTCACTTGCACCGCCTACATATAATGCATCAAAGTTGTCTAACAGGCTGGTCTTGAAAGAGGTAGTGTCAAAGACATTCAAGATTTCAATTTGATGCAGTTCAAGCTTACTGAAATTGGCAAAGCTCTGATGTTCTTCATTGCGAACACTCTGATTATCCCGTATCTGTAAAAGTAGGATTTTTAAATCTTTTCGTCCTCCCATAATTCAATCATAGCTGATTAGATAGAGTAGGAAAATGCAACAGCACCGGAAGTTTATTTGCCAGGATCCTTCTGGTTGCGCCATCGATGGGTAAACTCCTCAGCTTTATTCACATGCGGGTAGGGTTTCTCAGGGATTTTACAATCCAATTCTTTGCACAGCTGTTCCCAGCCAAGGAAAGTATCAAACTCAATCAGTCTATCCAATGGAACCTCTGACCTGCATCTTTCAATATTTTCTTTGTATATTTTGATGCACTTATCTTTGTCTGTTAGATCTCCATTAAAGGTTCCATCAACAATAATTTCTTTCAGCATTTCAATCCGGGTCCTTAATATTTCATCCTTTGCAAGGAGATTACTATCCATGCTTTGAAAAATGGTGTTCCTAGCGCTTTCGAACCACTTATCTGCATCCCGAATGGAGAGCACTATCTTTGCTTCTGGATAAACATGCATCAACTGAGGCCAGAACGCTGCAGCAGGCCAATCCACTGTAGCTTGATAGCCTGCAAAAAGTGTTGTCCAAATGTCTTTTCCTTGCCAAGCATCTAGCCAAAGTTTTACGTGTTCAGGATGAACCACCACTTCAGACATGTGATAACATTTTTCGAAGCCCAGTATCTCCAATCCCTGTTTGAGAGACATGGTTGCAGTACGACCAAAATTAGCACCTATGACTTTAAGACCCATGGCTATACTTTTTTAATCTTCTTCGATCTGAACAATTTTTTGCTCAAGTAGTTTTTTAAAGGAGTTAATATTTCCAGCACAGGCTGATAATTCTTCTTGGTTTACCAGTTCTTTAAAATCGTTTTTTATCGAAGTTACCACACAGGGGGTTGAGTTGTTGACAAATAGTGCAAGCTTAGAGTCCACCTCATCAATGTGAAGAAGTTTTATGTCATATTTTAAAGTTTTAGACATATCTCTCCATTCTCGCTTTACACCGGTTAAATTATGGGAAATATCACACATTGCACAAGATTGTCCGAAGATATATTTTTTGAAAAAATGACTTATTTCTCCAAGAAAACTTCCTTGAGCATCAAATATACAGAATATTTTCATTTTTTTGAGCCTCTATTCAAAATAACTTAAAGGGCGCAACTCTCATCAGTTAATCCAAAAATGAATTTTCCGGTCCATTTTTTTGCCTCTTTCAACTCTTTTTCTGTCTCGTGCTGCTCAGTTAAGGTGCATTGATAGGATGTGGGTTTTATTTTTTTGGCAAAAATAATGCCCAACAAAAACCCCTTATTGGCTTTTTCAATGTAGCATTGTGCTTTGACCTGACAATCTTTTTTTGTCTCGAATCTTCCAATGTACCTTGCTTCACTACTGGGGGGGTAAACATATGCTGACCAGTCTTCCGCGATGGCAATTTGGTTAAAAAATAAGAAGGTGATTAATATGCTTGATTTGATCATTTTGCTTTACAATTAAACTTTATATTTAAAGAATAACAGAGTAACCCTTACTCTTGCTATGTAGTTAATGAGGAACAATATTGATGGCCAAAAGAATTATAACCAGAGCAGCTCTTTTATTGATTTTCTTCATGTCATCCGGCTTATTATTGGCAAACGAAGAGGATTCGACAGAAAAAGACGAAAAGAAATTCATTCCTGAACCAACATCCTTTATTACAGAACACGAAGGTAGGTTTGATGGGAAATTAATCAAATATAGAATCTCTGCAGGTGAGACTTATCTTCGGGACAAGGATGACAAGCCCAAAGCCACTATTTTTACGTTTGCTTATACAAAGATAAACAACAATGATGGGGAAGTGCGACCAGTCACATTTCTATGGAATGGCGGTCCAGGCTCAGCATCACCCCTACTACATATGGGAATCTATGGCCCTAAACGGATTTCTGTTCCTAGTGATGCAGAACATTCTGGAGCACCACCTTACCCAGTTCTTGCAGCACCCGAGACGATTCTGGATGTAACAGATCTGGTTTTTGTGGATCCAGTTGGTACTGGATTTTCAAGAGCGCTTGGCGAGCATGAGAGCAAGGAATTTTGGGGTTTGAAAGAAGATGCCAAGTCAATGGCTGAGTTTATTAGAACTTGGGTTACAGAGAATGGTCGCTGGAATTCTCCTCGATTTCTATTGGGAGAGAGCTATGGAACGACGCGGGCTGCAGGTGTTGCCAATATTCTTGAAAGTGAGTTCATGATGAGTTTGAATGGCATTATCTTTGTTTCCCAGGCATTGGATTTTCAGGGATCAACGCCATACATACGCGATAATATTATTGCTCATATAACTTACTTACCAACCATGTCTGCAGCAGCTTGGTATCACAACAAAATCGAGCCAAGACCAAAAAATCTGGATTCATTTCTAGATCAATCACGTGCCTTTGCAACGGATGAATTGTTACCGGCATTGTTTAAGGGAAATACACTTGACGATAAAACTCGCATTTATATTCGTGACCGATTGGCTTATTTCACTGGATTGAGCCCTGAGTATATTGAACGTGCTAACCTGCGCGTTCAAGGTCGTCGATTTGCTAAAGAATTGCTCAGGGAAGATGGACTTGCGATCGGCCTTTTGGATGCGCGTTATATTGCAGATGAGATAGATGACTTAAGTGCAGACCCAGCTGGGGATGCTGCTAGTTATGCTATTAACAGTGCTTACAAAGCGGCATTGATGGAATACATGCATGATGATCTGGGGGTCAAGTGGGACCGGCTATATCTTTTTCCTGCAAATGAAGAATTGTCCGGAAATTGGCGATACAGGACCGAACCTGATGGCAAGCGTTATGAGCCGATGTTTGTTAATACTGCACGTGACCTAGCGAATGCTTTACGTCTTAATCCTGATTCAAAAGTATTGGTTGCTTCAGGTTATTACGATCTGGTAACCCCTTTCTTTGATGCTGAGTTCACACTAAATCGCCACGATATTCGCAGTGATAGAATTATCTATAAGTACTATGGCGGTGGCCACATGATGTATGTTAATGAACCTTCGAGGACCACGTTACTGCAAGACACTCGGGCATTTATAAAGCAACAGACCAACAAATAATATGACAATTCCACAAAGTCTTGTGCATAGTTTATGCAATGAATGAGCAAGATATAAGATCGATACATAAAGGTCCGTATAAACTGGTTTTTGTTTCCAGTGGGGGAGGGACGAAGGCAATTTCCGATTTATTGAAAGTCCCTGGGGCCAGTCAAACCATTCTGGAATCCTACATTCCGTATTCAAGGAAATCCATGGATGAATACCTGAAAATTCAGCCCAGTTATTATTGCGGTCTGCAAACCACGATTAATATGGCGGTCACTGCTTTTGACCGTGCTAAAAAACTCTCACCTGACTGTGATCCTAAATATTTGTTGGGCGTTGCAGTCACCGCAACCCTTTCTACCACCTATGAAAAATTGGGTACACACCGTTTTTTTATTTGCATCCAAGGTTATGACGCAACCCATGTGGTTTCTCATTATCTTACCAAGGGCAAACGCACCAGAGACAGTGAAGAAAAAGTGGTTTCAGAGTGTCTAAAAAGACTCATTGGTATTGTTTCTGGGCTTGATTTGAAATTGCCTGAGTTGGCTCAGGAGTTGAGCTATGAAATAGTTTCGGCAAAACAAGAGTGGCACGATCTTGAGAGTGGGCATATTGATTACGTCACCAAATCTGGGTCGCCCACTAAACTAATTTTCCCAGGCACTTTTCAGCCGTTTCACAAAGGTCATTTGAGCATCCAGAAGATTGCAGAGGAAAAGATTAGCGAGTCTGCGACTTTTGAAATTTCAATCAGCAATGTTGAGAAAACTTTGTTGAGCTATTATGAAATTGAGAAAACTGTAAATCAGTTCAAAGCTGGGCAGAACTGGGTATTGACCAATGCACCAACATTTGTTGAGAAAGCAGAAATCTTTAAGGAGTCAACTTTTGTAATGGGTATGGATACCCTCATACGCTTATTTGATCCAAAATTCTACGAAAACGACCAAGTCATGCGATCAAGCCTGAACGTCTTTATTGAGAATAACATACGGTTTTTAATATTTGGTAGACAAATCGGATCTCAATTCATGACTTTGAATGATTTCTTGATTCCTAAAGAATTCAAAGATCGCTTTATTGGTATTACAGAAAAAGAATTCAGGGAAGATATCAGTTCCTCTGCTATCAAGAGAGAAGAAGAAGAAAATAGAGTTCCAGCTTGACTGATGAGTCAACTTAGCCTTTTCTAGTTTGCAAATCTAACCTAAGGCTTCGGCAATCTTGCTTGCGATTTTCTCTGGTTTTGTGGACGAGCCAAATCGGGCTATAGGCTCACCCTTCGAGTTGATCAGAAACTTAGTAAAATTCCATTTGATTTTTTTGCTTCCCATTAGACCGGGTTGATTTTGGGTTAAAAATTGATACAAAGGTGCGGCATCATCTCCATTGACATCAATTTTGGAAAACATTGGGAAGGTGACTCCAAAATTGAGGGCGCAAAAATTCTGAATTTCCTCATCATTTCCTGGTTCCTGACCCCCAAATTGGTTGCATGGAAATCCCAATACAGAAAAACCACGTTGATGAAAATCCTGGTGTAGTTTTTCCAATCCTTCGTATTGTGGGGTAAAACCACATTTGCTTGCTGTGTTGACAACGAGTAGAACTTGACCTTTAAAATCGGAAAGAGATTTGATATCTCCCTTATTATCTTGGCAGTCAAATTCATATACGCTATTTGCTTTACTCATGGTCTTTCTCCATATATCAATAATTTTTTCATATGCCTATTGGGAGTTTAAAGTATTTTCAAATTATTCACACGCTCTAAGGATGATAACAATTATATTGAAATTACATAGAAGACAACATTGACTTGATAATCGTTTGGTAAACTGAGAAGCTTAATCATGGAGTCTATGAAAGAACGTCTCTCAATCACAAAGGACTGGCTGCCCCGATATACAGGTATGGAAATCGACGAGTTTGGCGATTACATTCTGTTAACAAATTTTAGTGATTATGTCATCCGTTTTGCTGAGATGTTTGGCTGTGATATCAAGGGACAACACAGACCTATGCAAGCTGCAACTAATGCTGCGGGACTGACTATAATCAATTTTGGGATTGGCTCACCAAATGCGGCAATTATTATGGACTTGTTGTCAGCACGCAATCCAAAGGGTGTGCTCTTTTTAGGAAAATGTGGTGGCTTAAAAGTTTCCTCTGAGATTGGTCATTTGATACTTCCTATAGCTGCAATACGTGGTGAGGGAACGAGCGACGATTATTTCTCGCCAGAAATTCCGGCATTGCCTTCTTTTAAATTACACAAATTTGTTTCTGAGAAAGTCGTGGAAAAAAATCTAGAGTATCGGACTGGTGTTATTTACACCACCAATAGACGAGTGTGGGAGCACGATGAGGTTTTTAAAAATAAATTAAAAGAAACCACTGCAATTGCAATTGATATGGAAACAGCCACAGTTTTTATCGTAGGTCATTACAATCAAATCGCTCGTGGGGCTTTACTGCTTGTTTCAGATAAGCCCGTTACCCCAGATGGAGTTAAAACAGAACAGTCAGACCGATCGGTCACTGAAAAATGGCTCCAAACTCATCTCGAAATTGGTATAAACGCGATGACTGAAATTGGTAAATCTGGGGAAACAATTAAACATTTCATGTATTAACTGCGTTTACCCGTTAAGTGCAGGAATAACTTGTTCACCTATAAGCTTGATTGAAGCTGCAGGATTTTGTCTCAGTTCAAGCGCCACATCAGTCAAGCCTGCTGCTTTTAATGCCAATAAATGCTCAATTTTTTGATCTACCTCGCTGACATGGCCTGTCAAAGTAAGATGATCCACCAATTTATCCAGTAAATCGTCAGGGATCCCAGGGACTGAATGGGTATTTAATTTTGGCATTTGATAGATTTTTTGTTTGTGTGCTTCTATAAGATCGTATTCTTTGTCTGACATAAAAGTGGTAATTACCCACCGCCTAAATAACCCACGATAACCAAGCCACTGTTTCGCTTCTTTTATCGCTTCTTTTTTGTCATCGTAGAGCGCCCATGCCATAAAATTATTAAAGCGAAAGTCATCCAATTCTCGACCAAAAGTCTTTAAGTGGACAGAAACTTCTTCAACTGTATTTTTTATCAGGCTAGCGGGCAGGTCACTCATCATAATTCCATCAGAAAGTCTAGACGACATCTTAAGCATTTGAGGCTTGTTAGCAGCAACGTAAACCTTAGGCATGGTTTGGGTCGCCCAAAAGGGATGGTAGTTTTTTACTTGAAACAGCTCTCCATTGTAGTCCAGAGGATCAACTGCAGAGATGGATTTCAAAATTTCTATACATTCCTGAACAGCTTTTACTCTTCTGACTGGTTTTAAGTTAAGCGATTGCAAGGCTTCTCCGCCACCGCCAATGACAAAAGTCGCACGGCCTTTGGCAAGTTCATTTAGAGTTAATAAACCAGTTGCAATCCTAATTGGGTGCGTATCAAAGGGATTTAAGGCGACAGGCCCTAAGTTTATTTGGCTAGATTGACGAGCCAACTGGGAAAGATTTGAGAAAGGTTCTCGCGAGTCTAGGTAGCTTGCTAACCAGATGGTATGAATCCCATACTTTTCTGATAATAGCCCCAGTTCAGTTATTTTGGAGGTGCTTAATCTGGAATCGAGGATCAGACCAATACGCATTTTCAAGATGGATTATTGAAACTAGCATTTAGGCGGTCAACAACTTCGATAATTTGCTTCCGGGTTATGTTTGCGTAAGCTAACCTCAGGAATCTATCTTGGTCCGGCCCAAAAAAAGTTCCTGGTAAAGAAAGTATATTTTCCTTATCCAGCAACTCCATGGCTACTTCATAGTCATTTTTGTTTTTGTACAGATGTCGAACGTAGGCAAAATAAGCGCCGGATGATACCAACTCGAAACTGAGATCATTTTCTTTAAAAAGCTTAATGAAGAGTTCACTTCTCCTTGCCAACATTTCGCGTTTATCTGCAACCCATGAAGTTAAATTTTGCAATCCATACAACGCTGCATCTTGTGCAATTCTAGGTGCACAGATTGCGATGGTATCCATGATTTTAGTCACCAATTTTATTACTTCTTTCCCAGCAATAATTGATCCAACACGATATCCAGTTAGACTAAAGCATTTTGAAAAACTATAAACTTGGATCAACGTTTCTTCCCAGTTAGGGAAATCGAATAACTTGTGAGGTGGTTGTTGAATTAGAAAGTCCTTGTAAGTCTCATCAATAATTAGTTTGATGCCAGTCTGTTGGCAGAGCTCAAAAAACCCTTCCAGTAGATTCTCTGGATATCTTGTGCCGGTTGGATTATTGGGAGACACTAGAACTATCGCCTTGGTTTTTTTGCTGATTAATTCCCTTGCTCTGTCAATTTCTGGTAGACCTTTGTTGTTCATATCACAGTCCAGATGAACTGTCTTGATGTCTTGCATCTCAAGCCACATCTGGTGATTGAAATAATAGGGGGTAGTAAGAATCATCTCATCTCCAGCTTTGGCCAATGCCATTGATGCTAGACAAAATGCTTGATTGCAACCTGCTGAAATCAGGATGTTGTCATGATAAATTGAACCCCCATAAATTTCATTCATATGATTTGCAAGCTCAGTTTTGAGGTTGTCATTGCCACTCACTGGTCCGTATTGTGCTGTTTCAAATAATTTAACTCTCTCAGCCATGAAGTTGGTCAGGTCTTTGGAAGGCGCATAGCTTGGTACCGCTTGTGCCAAGTTTAATAGAGGTTTTTCATCGGTGAATGTTCTTCCAACCAGCCATGAATTTGCCTCATCAATAGGCGCGTCTATTGCATTGACAATATTTGGATTAATGCGATTTGTCACCAATCAAGCTCCTTTTTTGTTCTGAGTTTCATAATATTAACGATAAATGAAATGAGCAATAGCTGTAATCAAGGGTAGTGTGATTAATGTTCTTAGTACGAAAATGAGAAATAGTTCCCCGATCTGTAAGGGAATTCTTGATTTGAGAATTAATGTGCCTACCTCTGTCATATAAATTATTTGAATAATAGAAACACAACCAATGATAAATCTAGTCATTTCACTTGCAATATTTTTTCCTAAAACAGCCGGCAAGTACATATCGGCAAACCCAACTAAAAAAGCAGGAGCTGCCATTTCCGCTTCAGGAATTTGCATTAGTTTAAGAATGGGAACAAGTGGTTTAGTCAAGATTGTAAAAATTGGCGTGAACTCAGTCAGTGCTAGGACAATTGTTCCAATGGCCACCACCGATGGTAATAAAGAAAACCATATATCCAAGAGGTTTATCACTGCATTTTTAAGCAATGTTTTTAAATCTGGTGCTTTCTGAGCTTTATTTACCGCTTGTATCAATGCCCATCTAAAGAGACTTGTTCCTGTCTCAGGTTTATCCGTAAAGCCATCCTGTTCCACCAAATAAACGTCTTTTTTTCTTGCTAGTGGCCAAACTCTTGGAACAATTAAGGCAGCGATCATCCCAGAAAAAATAATCGAAAAATAGAATTCAAAAAATCGATGATCAATTTCAATTAATTTTGCCACCAAGGCACAAAAAGCGATTGAAGCAATGGAAAAGTTGGTTACAATTACCGCAGCTTCCCGACCACTGTAATAACCTTTTTCATACTGCTGAATGGTAATTAAAACGCCAACAGGAGCGCTTCCAAGCCAGGACGCTAGTGTGTCAATGCTAGCTCGTCCAGGCAGTCTGAATGCCCATAAAAATGGTTTTTGCAGTAGTGTTCCCATAAATTCTGCAATCCCATAATCAATGAGAAAAGGTAACAAGAAACAGGCAACCAAGAAGAATACACTCAAGGTGCCAGCCAATTGAAATAACATAGTTCCACCTGTTGCTGGGCTTGAAATCCACTCAGGTCCAATATCAAATAACACCAGAACGGCGAAAAAACTACCCAGTATTCTGAGCATCAACCAGACGGGGGATGTAGTAAATATTTGTTGTAACTGATTTATAGGTATATCAGATTTATTTTTTTTAAATAGACTGAAATAAATTGAGCAGACACAAGAAACTAACAACAGCAGAGTTGCGAATGCAGGAAGATAATCTTGGGTTGCATCTCTTAGCAGATCAACCAAGATTCCCATGCCAATTGTTGCTCTCCCATCAACAAATATAGGGGTTAAAAACATCAACGCACCAATCGATGATGGAATAATGAATTTTAGTACACCTTGGAATGACACTTGCATGGTTTATTCTTTACTATCTCTGGATTAAACAGATCGGTTCTTCATATAATTCTGTACTAGAATATAGATAATTCGCTAACATGACATGACCAATTTTTGATAAGGAGACATTTTGTGCCAGAGAAATTATTTTTTAATGGTGATATTTTCGGAATTGTTGATAACGGTATTCTCGTAGCTGTGACACTTTATGGCATCTACAAGGACCAGCAACAAGGTGGTAAGGGTATTGTTGGTGGTTTGTTTGGAGCTCTTATTGGGAATGCAATTAGTGACTTTGTTGCGGCTCTAATTGATCCTTCTGCTAGGCATTTGGCAATTGGTGTTTTTGCTGGTTGCATGTACGTCGCGGCTCTAACATATTTTTGGCTAAAACTTTTCAAGAAAGAACTTTAGAGCGTCTCTATGGCTAGTGCAATTGATCTCTGGCATCAGTGTATAGAAAACGCAGCACTGGACCCTGAAATGATGACGGAAGAGGTAGTGTTCTATTCACCTTATGTTTATATCCCAATCCAAGGTAAAAAAAACGTTTCAAGGTATTTAGAAGCTGCCGGCATGGTTTTTCTCAATTCCGATTTCAGGTACATTGAAGAAATAATTGGCGACAATCAAGCTTGCTTGGTTTTTGAAGTAACAATCAATGATTTGTATGTTAATGGAGTTGATTTTCTAATTTGGAATGATCAACAAAAACTAACTGAAATTCGAGTTTTCATTCGACCCTTCGAAGCACTGAATGCGATTAAAGAATTCATGGTTAAGTACCTCTAATTTTACATTTATGAAATGCAAGAAAAACAAGATAGTCAAATAGACACCTACTGGCAAGCCAACATACGATTGGTTTTGGGTTTGCTGTCTATTTGGTTTTTGGTTTCTTTTGGTTGCGGTATTCTCTTTGTCGATTTTCTTGATCAGTTTCAATTTTTTGGTTTTAAACTTGGTTTTTGGTTTTCCCAGCAGGGAAGTATTTATGTTTTTGTCGCCCTTATTTTTGTCTATATAAACAGGATGAAGAAGATCGAACGGTTGGTCGATCAAGACGAATCTAAAGAGGAGTAAGAATGTCCGTACAGTTATTAACCTATTTTTTTGTTGGTATTAGTTTCGCAGTCTATATTGGTATCGCTATCTGGTCTCGTGCGGGTTCAACCAGTGAGTTCTATGTCGCAGGGAAGGGCGTCCATCCGGTAGCCAACGGTATGGCAACTGCAGCTGACTGGATGTCCGCAGCATCTTTTATCTCAATGGCTGGGTTAATCGCATTCCTCGGACGTGACGGATCTGTCTATTTAATGGGCTGGACCGGTGGTTATGTTTTATTGGCTCTTCTTCTTGCGCCTTATCTAAGAAAGTTTGGACAATTTACGGTACCTGATTTTATTGGCTCTCGCTATTACTCCTCAGTTGCAAGAATAGTGGCGGTGTTGTGTTTGATTATCATTTCATTTACCTACGTCGCAGGTCAAATGCGTGGAGTGGGCATTGTCTTTTCTCGTTTTTTGGAGGTTGATATTAATTCCGGTGTCTTGATTGGCATGGTGATTGTTTTTATTTATGCCGTCTTGGGTGGCATGAAAGGCATTACCTATACTCAAGTT
This sequence comes from uncultured Woeseiaceae bacterium, assembly GCA_964633465.1. Classification (GTDB taxonomy): domain Bacteria; phylum Pseudomonadota; class Gammaproteobacteria; order Steroidobacterales; family UBA11654; genus DTSX01. Next base: position 19,558 of record CAZWGB010000008.1, read on the forward strand.
GCCCAATATTGCGTGCTGATATTTGCTTATTTGGTGCCAGCAATTTTTATTTCCATCATGATTACCGGGAACCCTGTGCCTCAGTTCGGTTTTGGCGATCAATTATTGGAAAGTCCTATTTATTTACTGGAAAAATTGGATGGCTTGATGGTGCAACTTGGATTTGATGCTTACACTTCGGGCTCCAAGGCCACTATCGATGTTTTTTGCATTACCGCTGCTTTGATGTTGGGAACTGCAGGTCTTCCTCATGTAATTGTCAGATTCTTTACTGTTCCCAGTGTAAGCGATGCAAGAAAATCAGCTGGATATGCACTGATTTTTATTGCAATTTTATATACTACGGCACCAGCAGTTGCATCTTTTGCCAGATTAAATCTTTTCGCGACCACACATGATGTGAGCTATGTTGAGGCACCCTCCTGGTTTAAAAATTGGGAAAATATAGGGTTGATTGCTTGGAAAGACAAAAATAACGACGGCAAGATACAGTATGCAAAAGGTGATGCATTGCAACCCACAAAGCCTGCTTACACTGATCAACGTGGTTTGTATGGAGAAAGAAATCTCAGCAATCAAGCCCATCCAAGCAATGCCAATGAAGTCTATATAGATAGAGACATTATGGTGCTTGCCACCCCTGAAATTGCAAAGTTGCCTGCATGGATTGTTGCTTTGGTGGCAGCTGGTGCCTTGGCTGCAGCGTTATCAACTGCTGCAGGTTTGCTCTTGGTTATATCAGCTTCGGTTTCCCATGATCTGATCAAGAAAACATTTGCTCGTAGAATCTCAGAACGACAAGAACTCATCTACGCTCGAATTTCAGTTCTTGTTTCAGTAATTATCGCGGGACTCTTCGGGATTTACCCACCTGCTTTTGTTGCTCAAGTTGTGGCATTTGCTTTCGGATTGGCTGCTGCAACCCTTTTTCCTGCGATTCTGATGGGAATCTTTTCGAAAACAATGAATAGAGAAGGGGCTGTTTGCGGAATGTTGGCCGGTTTAATTTCTACCCTGACCTATATTATCTATTTCAAATTTATTCACCCAGAATTGAATTCTTCAGAACATTGGTTCTTGGGTATATCGCCTGAGGGCATTGGTTTTATCGGTATGATAGTCAATGTTGTAACGAGCTCAATCGTCACATCAATGACACCAAAGCCGCCTGAACATATTGGTGCTATGATTGAAAATCTAAGGAGGCCTTAGTTGACGGATTTTTTAGTAATGCTTGGTTTTATAATTGCGGTTAATTGGTTGTGCTTGACCCTAGTTTGGCTGATAAGTTTAAAAATTAAAGATGTTGGTATTGTTGACATCTACTGGGGCATTGGGTTTGTCATTATGGCTTGGGTATGTCTACTTTTTAATTTACAGGGCAATGCGTCAGCGATTTCCCAGAGCCAGTGGCTTATTAACATCATGGTCACCCTCTGGGGTCTTAGGTTGTCATTTTATCTTGCTGCAAGGAATTTAGGCAAAGAAGAGGATTACCGATATGCAGCTATGAGAAAGAAATCAGCAGGTGATTTTAGGATCCAAAGTTATTTCAGAGTCTTTATGCTGCAGGGATTTTTACAAATACTAATTATTTTGCCAGTCTTAGCAATACATCTTTACCCTTCTGCATTTGGTTTAAGCATATTTCACTACTTTGGCATAGCTCTCTGGGCAATTGGTTTTGTTTACGAAACTGCTGCAGACATACAATTGGTTAATTTTCGTTCTGATCCTAGTAACCAAAACAAGGTCTTGAACTCAGGTTTATGGCGTTTTTCAAGGCATCCCAATTATTTTGGTGATGCATTGCAATGGTTCGCATTTTTCATTTTTTCGCTACCAACCGGATACTACTGGGGAATCATCAGTCCGCTTATGATGTTGTTTATTTTTCTTCGTTTGACCATCAGGCTTTTGGAAATACCACAAACGAATAAACGTCCAGAATACGAGGAGTATGTTAAATCGACTAATATTTTTTTTCCCGGTTGGAAAAAGAATTAATAGCCTGCTGCTTGTCCATCTTTTCTGCTTTCCGAAGCTCCGTAATAGACTCCATTTTTTTTCATGATAGCTTGATAGCCACCAAAAGAGCCTTTTTCATATTTTAATTTGTGGCCCATTTTTATAAGTTCTTTACGGATTTTTTCATCGAAAGCAGATTCCAAGCTGACTGTTCCCCCATTCTTCATACGACTACCAGAAGGCTGGCTAGAGCCAGAGTGAACTATTCTTGGGGCATCACCAGCTTCTTGCAGATTCATGCCAAAGTCTATGATGTTAATTAACACTTGGGCTTGGGCTTGTGGTTGAGTCGCTCCACCCATGACACCAAAACTGATAAAGGGTTCACCATCTTTTGTTACAAAGGCTGGAATGATGGTATGGAATGATCGTTTGCCTCCAGCAACGACATTCAGATGCTTGGGGTCAAGGTTGAATAGGGTGCCTCTGTTCTGCAACATAAAACCCAAATCTGGAGGCGTCATTCCTGATCCCATCCCGGAGTAATTGCTTTGAATCAATGAGACCATGTTTCCCTTTTCATCGGCTGTGGTGAGATAAACGGTATCCCCATGCTCTGGTAAGCCCGATGCATCGACAAGAGCAGCCTTTTTTGGATTAATTTCTGCGCGTCGTTTTGCCGCATATTCCTTTGACAGTAAAGTCTCAATTGGTAGTTCTGCAAATCGAGGGTCAGAGTAGAATTTTGCTCTGTCGGCAAAGGCTAATTTTTTTGCTTCAATAAAAAGATGGATATATTCAGGGGAAAAAAGGCCAAGTTCTACAAGATTGAAGCTCTCCAGAATATTCAATATTTGCAGTGTAGCTAAGCCTTGAGTATTCGGAGGTAATTCCCAAACATCGAAGCCCCGGTAATTAGTTGAAATGGGTTCAACCCACTCGGGTTGAAAGTTTGCTAAGTCTTCGTAACTGAGAAAACCTCCTTGTTCTTGGATGAAATCGGCTGTAATTTTTGCAATTTTTCCAGTGTAAAATTGATCCAATCCTTTTTCCGATAATATTTCCAATGTTCTGCCCAAAGCAGGATTTTTGAAAATTTCCCCAGTCTTTGGTACATCACCATTAGCCATCCATACCTCTTTGAAATTTGGGTAATCCTGAAACCGTTGCTTGTTCGACTCAAAATAATAAGCAATTGTTTCAGTTACAGGGAAGCCATCTTTTGCGTATTCAATGGTTGGTTTAAATAGGTTTTTTATGGGCAACTTTCCAAACTTGTTATGCAATTCTGACCAACCAGCCACCGCACCTGGAACAGTAACCGGTAATGGGCCAAATTCAGGGTAGTCTGAAAGATTATTATTTTTGAAGTATTCAAGACTTAGTTTTTGGGGCGCAGGACCGCTGGCATTCAGCCCATAAAGTTTCTTAGTTTTAGCATCCCAGACAATAGCAAAAAGATCACCGCCAATACCATTTCCAGTAGGTTCCATCAGTCCCAATGCAGCATTAACAGCAATTGCAGCATCTACCGCAGAACCGCCTTCTTTTAATATCTCCAAACCAATCTGAGTTGCCAGCGGATGGCTGGAGGCTACCATGCCATGTGCGGCTATTACTTCAGAACGACTGGTAAAATTCTCTCCAGTAACACGGTCATATCCATGGGAACTCATACTGATTAGTCCTAGAAAAAAAAGAATCACATAATTGTAATATTTTTGGAAGATATTATGCATTCTCACGATTACTCTTGTAAACGTTTAAACCAGTTTGCTTTGTCTTTCGGAACGAACTGTTTTATCTGCGCCATAGCCTCCGATATTGAATCAACGAATATCAACTCATTAGCAGTCGATCGAGGCAAAAAACCTTCCTCAACTGCGTGTTCAACAAACTCTGATAACAAAGCATAGTAATTATCCAAGCTCAGGAGGATGATTGGTTTGGACTGAAGCCCAAGTTGGTTCCAAGTCAGTGATTCAAAAAATTCTTCCCAGGTCCCGACTCCTCCAGGCATACAAATAACTGCATCGGATCGTTTCGCCATTTCTTTTTTACGTTCATGCATGGATTGAACTATCACCAATTCACTTAGCCCCTTATGACCAACCTCTACTCCATTCAGTTGTTCCGTGATAATCCCAGTGACATGTCCATTTGCAGCAAGTGCAGCATCAGCTAAAACTCCCATTAATCCAACATTCCCACCACCAAAAACTATTTTATAGCCGTGATCGATAATTGAAGTGGCAAGATCCTTTGTCGTTTCACTATAGATTTTTCGCTTACCAACACTGGAACCCAGAAAAACACAGATTGTTTCCATTAATAAACCCCTTGGTAGTTGTTTTTCATATTAAAAATGCAGGCACTAGATAGATGCCAGCAATTGATACTATAACGATTGCAATAATATTAAGGGCAATTCCGGCTCTCATCATTTGAGGTACTTTGATTAGCTCAGAACCAAAAACAATTGCATTGGGTGGAGTTGCCACTGGCAACATGAACGCACAACTTGCAGCAATTGCTATTGAAGCAGTTAACAGCAAGGGGTTGAATCCAAACTGAGTTGCAATAACTGCAACAATTGGAAGAAATGTTGCAGTGGTGGCTAAATTTGAGGTTAACTCAGTTAGGAAAATAATAAGTGCGCTAAATATCACAACCAAGAAGACTATACTTAAGCCCACTGGCATCATATTTCCTATCCAAGCAGCTAATCCCGTATTTTGTGCTACTGCAGCAAGAGTCAATCCGCCTCCAAACAAAAGCAAAATTCCCCAAGGGACTCCTTTTTCAGCATCTTTCCACTCTAAAAGATTGTGATCTTGATCACCTCCACTTGGAGTTAAAAACAGGGCTAAACCACAAAGCATGGCTATACCTGGATCCGTTAATCCCTCCATACCTGGAATATTATTAATAGGGCTCCTAAAGACCCACAAAAGGGCAGTCATGAGAAAAATGATGAAAACTCTTTTTTCAGGAGTTTTTATCTTGCCTGTACTCTCTCTCATTGCTTGAATAGTTTCTTGAGTCTGAGAAGAGGTTTCAAAATTTACAGGAAAACTAATTCTCGTTAATGTAAACCATGACATTGGCAGTAATATCAGACTTACAGGCATTCCGACCTTCATCCAGTTTAAAAATGAAATGGAAACCCCATATTGCTCTTCCATAAATCCATTCAACGCCATGTTGGGGGCGGTACCAATCAAAGTCGCAATTCCTCCAATATTTGCTGCGTAGGCGATACCCAGTAAAAGCGCAACTTGAAAGTTAATTTTGTCCCTTTCACTGAGTTCATGCATCGATTCTTTGACTACTGTGATAATTGCTAAACCTATAGGTAATAACATGATTGTTGTGGAAGTATTCATAATCCACATACTCAGTAGGCAAGAGCTCAACATGAATCCCCCGATAATAGATCTACCTCCGGTCCCTGTAAATCTCAAAACGGTTAAAGCAATACGCTTATGCAGATTGCATTTCTGTATGGCTATAGATAAGAAAAATCCTCCTAAAAACAGAAACACATTTTTATTAGCATACGGGGCAGCTGTTGCCTCAATTGAAGAGACCCCTAGTAAAGGAAAAAACACCAATGGTATCAGTGCTGTAATTGCAATCGGAACCGCTTCTGTTGCCCACCAAATTCCCATCCAAACAAAAATCGCAGCAGCTCTTTGGGCCTCAATTGATAAAGTTTCAGGATTGGGTAGCAACAACACCACCAAGGCACCAAGGATGCCCAGAAAAAATCCTATATTTTTATTTTTACTCTGAATCTTTTGTTACCTATTTGTTTGCGATGCAAATTCTATTTTGTACCAAGTTACTCTATTTAAATTAAATTCTACTCATTTTTTCTGGTAATACTCCAAGTAAGTCTCCCAAGCTATTCTTTGTAATTTTTTTCTAACTTCCGGCTCAATACCATATTTGTAAGTATTGCCAACGGGTGATGCTTGAAAAATAGAGGCATAGATTGTGGCAGCAGCCAAATAAGTTCCCTCTCTGCTTGGGTGCTTGTCATCTGCGTATAAATCTATTTCAGGATGTGATTGAATTGACCTTGAGAATGCAAGTCCAGCTGGAATAATCAGAAGCTTATTCTCATTCCCAGCAATGGTGTACTCTCGGGCAATAGCCTCGATCATCGATGGTTGACTTTTATAAGCCCAGGTCATCATCAGGACAGGTTCGATCTTGTGAGTTTTCAATGTTTGTGTATGTTTCTTGACGTATTTATGAAAATCTGAGGAGAGTTCAGGGTGAATTGGACACTGACTGCAGTCCTGCATAATCGCAATGTCATATCTGCGATCTTTGAAAGGTACAATTTTATTCTGACTGTTAAACTTAAAAGCCCCTGCATTCGGATTGTTTATGTAAGATTCCACATCGTGCCAACTGAGCGTTGAACCGTTAATGTAAAAGGTTCTTGCTTTGATATTGATGGTGTTCTTTTTTATTGAATTGTGAATCCCCAATAGAGGTTTATGCATGCTGTTGTTGTAATACATAAAGCTATTTCCAATAAGTAGAAAGGATTTTGGACTATCAGAGAAAGGTTTTGTGACAGTGGGTACGTCATATGCATAAACATTAAGTGAGACAAAGGCTAGGACCATTTTCAGAAGTATGTTTCTCATAACGACATTATTTGGAAGGGAAAGGAGGTAATTTTATGTGAGAATTTTTGTAAATTACAGCTGATTTTTGTTACGGTAGCTGAATTAAGATATAACTTTGGAGGGGAAGTTGTGAAAAACACTACTCAAAAACTGACAATCAAGCTAGCCTTGGTTGCTCTTGTATTTTCTTTTTCACCCATTAATGCACAAGATGATGCTGCAAGTTCTGCAGGATCTGTTGAGGAAATCACGGTAACAGGTAGTCAAATCAAAGGCGCCAAAATTACCGGTGCTTTGCCAGTCTCAGTACTGGATTTTACGGACATAGATACTCTTGGCGTAGACGGTGGAGACGAATTGCTTGATAACGTTGTTGAAAACGGCATGAACCTGTTTAACGAAACAGAGAATGCTTCTGGCGGTGTGAACTCTGCCAGGGGAGATATGGGTGCCTACAATCTAAGAAACATGGGTACGGGTAATACCTTAACTCTGTTAAATGGAAGACGATTGGTTAACTCACCCGGATATCAAACTGAATTAATTGGTGGGGATTACGTTCCTGCCATGACGGTGAATTCCAACTTGATTCCTATCTATGGTCTTGAAAGAATGGAAATTCTAAGAGACGGCGCGTCAGCTATTTACGGTGCAGACGCTGTAGCGGGAGTTGTTAACAACGTTATGCAATCAGACTATGAGGGGTTTCTCTTCAGAGTCAAAACAAATTCTTACGATCACTTTGATGCCAATGATACAACCATTAGCATCAAGTTCGGCAGAAACTTCAACGGTGGTAGAACCAATGTCAGTGTCTTTGCTGATTACTACGACAGAGAAGCCATCAAGGGTGCTGAAGATGATAGATGGGGTAATTCAGATCACAGGAGATGGACCACTTGTGACTTACCTGAAGGAGTCGAAGACATGGGACGTTGTTTGCCTGAGGGCAATCCTTGGGCGGGGAGTACAAGTTTTAGAAATCTAAGCACCAACTCTTTGTACGGTCAATTTGATATGGTCAAGAGTAGTGAACATGGCAGCAGCAATCCTTACAACCATGTATTTACTGACTCCAATGGTGAATTTGAAGTCTTTCCTCTTGGCGACCCGCGTTGCAGTAATCGCTCAAGCCAGGGTGGTGAAGTATTTGACACTGGTTACGGCACTTGCATCGCACAAGACGGTAATGGCGTCGAACGCTTCAACCTTTGGGGGGACACGGATTACAGATCAGACCTTGACAGGTACAATGTTTTTGTCTTCATAAATCATGAATTGGATAACGGAAATGAATCTTTTACTGAGATTGGATTCTATGGTTCCGACTCCTATCTAACTCGACATCCTTCCTATGCTTTTTCTTCCTCAAAACACAGAGTGGGTGGTGATAATTATTGGCTCAATCAAATGACGCTTGATGACGGTACAGCACTGTTTGCTGGATACGATTTATATATTGACAATTACCGTTACGCAGAACTTTACCGGAAGGTAGACGTTAAGAAGGCAACCCACAGGATTTTACAAGGAATGAGAGGTTCGAATGAAGAATGGGATTGGGAAGTTGCTTTTTTGAATTCTAGAGCGACTGCTGATGATTGGACCCACAATAGGCTGTCCAACAATCTGATCAAAGAAGCTCTTTGGGACTCAACACCGGCTGCTTACAATCCTTTCAAAGCTGGAGATCCTGAAGGTCTTGCTCGAGCTGTTGTTTCTGCATACAGATTTGGGACCAGCGAGCTCACGATGCTTGATTTTAAAGTCTCGAACAATGAAATCGCGCAGCTGCCCGCAGGTCCGATGGGTCTGTTACTTGGCGTTGAATACCGGTATGAAAAGGTTGTGGACGACAGAGATCCGAGACTTGATGGAACCATCACTTACACCGATTACGAAGGCGATACTTATCCGTTGGTGTCAGATCTCTTGAACTCTAGTCCAACAGGCGATGTTAGCGGTTCTCATCGTGTCAAATCTTTCTTTACCGAGTTGCAAATACCTCTAGCACCAACTGCCAATGCGCAATTGGCTATGCGGTATGAAGATTCCACTAGCGTGGAGAGTGCTCTGGTTGGAAAGTTTGCCGTTGGTTGGGATGTAACTGACATATTTAAGCTCAGAGCATCCATCTCAACTGCATACAGGGCTCCGAATATTATTCAGGTCAACGAAAAAATAGTTGTACGAACTGGAACCAGGAATGACTACAGTCGCTATCGCTTGCAGCAAGCGAATGGGATATCCACATCCAGCTCAAATTTGGATTCTCGTTATTCAATGCAGAGACAAGCAACGGGAGCTGAGAATCTTAAATCTGAAGAATCAGACAATACCTCGATTGGATTTGTTCTTACCCCTGTTGATGGTCTTACAATCACAGGCGATTATTGGACCATTGAAAAAGAGAACACCATTGGCCTCTTTGGTAGAAATAATCATACCGTCTATGACAGTATGCTCAGATGGGCAAACGGTACAAGCAATTGCGGTAGTTTTCTTGGCAACCCAGCGGTTGTCAGAGAAGCTCCTGACGAAGATGATATTGCTGGTGCTGCCGTGGCTGGTGTCTGTCCCTTTGGTACTATTAAGTATGTTGGTGATAACTACTTAAACCTAGCCACAAGAACTATAGAAGGTTTCGACGTCGGGGTTTACTACGATGTAGACACTGATTTCGGGGATTTTGCAGTCCGCTATATTGGCAGCTTTATCGATAAGTTCGAACAAACTCCTGGAGGCGAGTTCTCTGCTTTGGCAGCCGCACAAGCAGCAGGTCAAATTCCAGCAGATATACCTATCGACGGGTTTGGTGACTTGCTTTTACAGAATGGAAATTACGATGAGAAGCACAGACTTAGAGTCACGTGGAGCAAAGGTCCATGGGGTGCTTCGGTTACCGGTCTGAGGAAAGGCTCTTTTTACCAAAGCAGTCTAACGCTCTCCGATGGCACGCGTTTCGTGATTCCTTCGATGACGGTGTTTGATGTAACTGTCGACTACCGTTTCGAAATGAGTTCGGGCAGTAATGCAAGGGTAAGATTTGCTGTTAAGAATGCTGCCGATGAGCGAGCACCGACTGCCGACAGGTACTACGGTTACTTTGCAGATGCACATACAGATCTGGGAAGAAACTTCTATGTAGATTTCAGAGTATCTATGTAAGCAGTTTGAAAAAAATAGAAAAAGGGGGCTTAGGCTCCCTTTTTTTATGTATCTGCAGAACTGAGTTTTCGTGACCATGTGTAGAAAAGAGAAAAAGACCGAGTTACACTGCTAACTCGGTTTTTTTTATTGGTAGAAATTGATGCTCCACAGATTTTTAATTGTTTTTGTTATTTCTTTCAATGCATGGGCTCAAGACTCTTACATTGATTATCCCTCGCCATATCATCCCACCATCAATCAAAAAGGCATGGTGGTTTCACAAAATATTGATTCTTCTAAAATTGGCATTGAGATCCTGAATATGGGAGGCAATGCAATTGATGCAGCGGTGGCAGTTGGATTTTCACTTGCTGTCACTCTACCAAGAGCAGGTAATCTTGGCGGCGTTGGATTTATGCTGGTTTACCTTAAACAGAGGAATGAAATCATTGCAGTCGATTATCTTGGATCTTCTCCCAGAAATTCAAATATCCAAGATTTATTTGGTGTGATATTACCAAGGAACTATGAAAAAGCGGACAGAGATATCGTTCGTTATGGTTACAAGGCCTCCACCATTCCTGGAACCGTGGCAGGCCTGATTGAAGCCCACACAAACTTTGGACGATTGCCTTTGAGTAGCGTTCTCAAACCCGTAATTGAGCAAGCCAGGAACGGGATTAGAGTTTCCTACGATCTACATATGGCCTTGAAGAGTGAACCGCAGCTGAGAAGAGATAAAGAATCTAGAGAAATATTTTTTAAAAACAGTTCTGCAGTTGCAGAAAATGCGATTCTAAAAAGAGAAGACCTTGCTCAAACACTGGAAAGAATAGCAGCAGAAGGAAAGAAAGGTTTTTATGAAGGGGAGGTAGCACAAAAAATCGTTGATGCCATGAATAACAATGGCGGTTTTATTTCGTTGGAAGATTTAAAGAACTACAAGCCTAGATTCTCAGAACCTATTAGAACTGCGTATCGGGGACATCCTATTTTTGCACCACGACCTCCATCGGGAGGCGCGATAGTGGTTCTGGATGCCTTAAATATTCTGGAAAATTTTGATCTGGGTAAATATAAGTCCAATTCAACCGTAACCTACCATCTTTTGGGAGAAGCACTAAGAAGAGGTCACATGGATCGCTCCAGACACATTGGCGATCCCAGTTTTTACGATGTACCTGTTGAGAAGATCATCTCGAAAAAAAGAGCTAGGAAACTGGCAAAAACAATCAATTTCAAATCTGCCAGCTCCTACAAATCAATGTCTCCTGACGATTTTTTAGATGAAAGCAAGGACACCACTCATTTTTCAATTGTTGATGAAGATGGGAACGCGGTATCCAACACTTACACTTTGGGATATTCATTTGGATCAGGCGTAACCATTCCTGGAACCGGGATTCTGATGAACAATCACATGAATAATTTTGCCTACCGCTATGGAGATAGATCCATACGGGGTAGAACTGCAAGTCCAGCTAATAGATTTGAATCCGACAAAAGACCGATGAGTACCATGACTCCGGTGATGATTTTTAACAAAGAGGGAGAGTTGCAATTGATCACAGGATCACCAGGTGGAGCCGAAATTCCTGCAGCAGTGCTTAGAGTGATCACTGGGGTAATAGATTTTGATCTGGGCATAGGGGAGGCAACCATGCTCCCAAGAATACACAAGGATTGGCCATATGAGGATTTCGATTATGAAACTACAGCAAGTTCAGATGTGATTGCCATTTTAAGACAAAAACTAGGTCACAGAACTGTACCCTCTGATACCATGGGGAGCACACAAAGCATTCACATCAAGGATGGTTTCAATCAAGGTTATGCAGACCTGAGGAGACCCAACGCAGGGGTTGCCATCCAGTATGATTAAAAGTATCGAGTTAAAATTTCCTACTGTTATTCTGTAGTATAATTCAATCGTGAATATCAACATTATTTACTGGTGTGTTTTACTTGCAACTTTTGCAGGTATTTTTTTGCTCGGTACAAAAACAGAATTAAAACTTTGGGCACGGGTTATAACTGCCTTGGTCCTTGGCATGATTCTCGGTTTTATCTTTGGCGACGCTGCTCAAAGTTCAAAATGGATTGGTGATTTGTTTGTCCGGCTGATTAGAATGCTCGTTATTCCATTAATTTTTACCTCATTGGTAGCTGGTGTGGTATCGATGGGTGATCCAAAGCGATTGGGATCAATAGGAGCCAAGACCATCGGTTTGTATTTAATTACCACGATGTTTGCAATAGTCATCGGTTTGGTTCTTGGGTCCGTTTTTCAACCGGGGCAGGGTATTGACCTCACTGGGGTTGAGCCTATGACATCTGGGGTTGCGTCAACGAGTGTTGCTGACAGATTGTTTGGGATTGTCCCCATAAATCCAATATCCTCGCTAGCCAATGGTGAAGTATTGCCGATTATCTTCTTTTCCATTTTGTTGGGTATAGGTATCATCATGGGTGGAGAAAAAACTAAAGCAGTGGGCAATGTTTTTTCAGCGGCTGCTGAAGCTGTACTAAAAATAGCCCACTTAGTTATGCAATTAGCACCATACGGTGTTTTATGCTTGATCGCTTGGGTTGCTGGCACCATGGGCATGGGAGCATTGCAGAATTTGTTTATTCTAACCATTATTCTCTATTGTGGATGTATTTTTCATATGCTCTTTGTTTATGGAGGTGCATTGAAATTTATTCTTCGATTGCCTTTAATTAGATTTTTTAGGGGTATGTTAGATGCTCAGGCTGTTGCTTACTCAACTTCTTCAAGTTCAGCAACATTACCTGTTACCCTTCAATGCGTTCAGAAGAATTTGGGTGTAAGCCAACCTGTAAGTTCATCGGTGCTTCCCTTAGGCGCTACCATCAATATGGATGGAACAGCTTTGTATTTGGGCATCGTTGCATTATTCTCAGCCCAGATATTTGGCATAGATCTTACCCTAGCAGACTATTTTCTGATTGCATTAACAGTCACACTAACCTCAATTGGGACCGCCGGCATTCCTTCTGCGTCATTATTTTTGCTGGCAACAGTGTTGTCAGTGATAGGCATTACTGATAGTCAAACAGCCTTAATTGTCGGCTTTGTGCTTCCTTTTGATCGGGTATTGGATATGGCAAGGACAGTTGTCAACATCACCGGTGATGCCACTGTGTCTGTGATAGTTGCAAAGTCTGAAAATGAATTGGACGAATCAATTTTTCTTGATGATGCAGTAATCTAGACTGTATAAATTTCTCCATGAGAAAAACAAAGATCATTGCAACACTGGGTCCTTCTACAGAAGATCCCAAGATATTAACCAAACTTTTGGAACAAGTTGATGTGGTACGCATCAATCTTGCTCACGGTACTTGGGATAAGAGAGATCCTGAGAACCATACCGATAAAATTAAAAACGTTCAAAAAGTTGCTAAAACAATCAAAAAACCAATAGCAATCTTAGTGGATTTAAAAGGAAATAAAATCCGAATTGGTGATTTGATTAAACAAACTATTGATCTAAAGAAAGATGCGATGATTAACATTCGTTTTACTGAAGATACGGTGTCTCAGAGCATCGATGAAATTGTTGTAAATGCAAGCCATGTTTTTGAAAATATTGAGAACGAAGATGTTATTTTGATCGATGATGGTTTAATCAAATTGCAAGTGAATGAGGTTGATGATGAAAATCGAACACTTGCTTGCACTGTCCAAGAAGGAGGATTACTTTCTCGAAGAAAGGGATTCGAAGTAGTCGATAAAATCATTACAAAATCTGGTCTGGGAGAAGAGGATAAAGAAGATTTAAGAAAGTTAGCGAAATTAAATGTTGACTGGGTGGCTCTGTCTTTTGTTAATCAAGCCAGTGATGTCAACCAAGCCAGAGAAGTTTTATCTAGTATTGACAATCAAATGAGAGTGATTGCTAAGATCGAAAGATTGTCAGCACTCAAACAATTGTATTGGATTATTAAAGCCAGTGATGGTGTTATGGTTGCTCGAGGTGACTTGGCCTTGGAATCTGGACCTGGAGAGCTAACCGGGCTTCAAAAAACAATCATTAACCAAACTGTTGCCGGCAAAAAAATAGTCATCACTGCTACGCAGATGATGGAATCGATGATTAATAATCCTAGCCCAACAAGGGCAGAGATGACCGATGTATCGAATGCTGTTTTGGATGGAACCGATGCAGTCATGCTTTCAGCTGAAACGGCTATTGGCAAGTACCCAATAGAAACAGTAAAGGCTATGTCTGAGGTTTGTGAAGGTGCTGAGACCTATCAACAAACAATATCTAAAAAAGAAAAATTTAAATTCTCAGAATTGCAAAGAATTGACGAAGCTATTGCAATCAGTTCCATGAGTATAGCCAGAAATATAAACATCAAGGCAATTATTGCTTTGACTGAATCAGGATCTACAGCCCTGATGATGTCAAGGATCAGATCTGATATTTCAATCTATGCTTTTACTCGCAATGAGTTTACGCAAAGAAGGGTCAGTTTGTATCGTGGAGTTACTTCTTATCCTTACAAATTTAAAGCAAATACATTCAGTGAAGTTCTTTCAGAGGTTTCAAAAGAATTGCTGCAATCAGAAATGGTAAGAGTTGGTGACTTGGTTCTGATTACGTCTGGTTCTCCTTTGAAAGTTGAAGGGTATACTAATTCTCTGCGTATTATTGAGATCACCGACAGATAATAAACTAAACCTTTCAGGTAGCTTAATTTAGTAATACAATCACTGCTTCTAATTACGAATTTCGCTAATATGAATGACCTCAAAGTAGGAATCAGTGCTGTCACTGCTTATGTGCCACCATACCGAGTTGATTTACAGAAGTGGTGTAGCTGGTCTGAAAAATCATGGGAAAAAATTAATCATGTCATTGGTTCTGGTTTTAGGATTCTGGGACCAAATCAAAGCATTTACACCATGGCTGCAAATGCTGTTCTGAAATTAATTGAATCCTATAATATCAACCCTTCCGATATTGGATTTTTGGCTTTAGGCACTGAGTCCAGCACGGACAATTCAGCAGGCTCTGTGATCATAAAAGGTATGGTTAATAATGAATTAAAAAAGAGGAAATTGAATCCAATTGCCAAAAATTGTGAAGTTCCAGAATTTAAACAAGCTTGCCTTTCAGGCATATACGCAGTTAAGAATGCAGTGCGCTTTTTAAAATCAGACGCACCAGGATCCAAAGCAATTGTTGTTTGTTCAGATAACGCTCTTTATCCAGTTGGAACACGTGGTGAGCCTACTCAAGGAGCTGGAGCAGTTGCTGTGTTAATAGAAGTAGATCCCCAAATTGCAGAAGTACACACTAATCTCTCAGGTAGTGCTTCCGATTATCGACTCATAGATTTTAGAAAGCCCATACATTACCGAGCAAAAAATGGAAATAAAGCTTCTGATTTTAATCTTGATTTTCCTATATACAATAGCAAATATTCATCGACTTGTTACATTGATCAAACCATTAATGCGCTTGCTGATATGTCCAAAAAGAGGGGTTTGAAGACAATAGATTACCTGAAGGAAATCCCAGTTATTTTCATGCACAGACCTTTTCACAAAATGCCCATTACTGCATTCACGATTGTCTATTTACATGCCTTATCCGACAGCAATAGAGATGATCTAAAGGAATTATCAAACTACGCTAAGTCAGCAGGTGTTGTATTTGATGATCTTCTAAATGAATTGAAAACAAGACCCAACATCAGCGATTATCCTTTGAACGATAATATTCAACATGAGCCACTGCCTTTAACTCAAAAGGTTTGCAAGATTTGTCAGAAAAATAAAAATTTTCAAGCTAAAGTTTTAAATAAACTGAATTTTGGTAATAATTTGACTAGAGAAATGGGCAATATTTATTCAGGTTCAGTTTTTGGTTGGTTTGCAGCTGGTCTTAATGATGCAATTGATCAAGAAATCGACTGGACAAACCAAGAAGGGCTATTATTTGGTTATGGCAGTGGTGATGCCGCTGAAGTGATACCAATCCGTTTTGTTGAAAACTGGAAAGAAGCAGCGCTTAAAGCTAAATTCTCAAATACTTTCCTTGATTCATACGATCTTACTAAAGAAGAGTACAGATCTCTTCGAACACAAAAAACATCCAATAGTATTGATCATAAGTTGAAAAACCAATTCATTGTTGAAAAAATTGGAACCGAGGAACGTGATGATTTTCAAGATGCAGGAGTAGAATATTATCAGTATCTCAGCTAAACGAAATGAATAGATCAAGATCAATTATTGAAGATGTGAATGGACTACAAGCAGTCATGCAGGAATGGCGACGAGACATTCATCGGCACCCAGAATTGGCATTTAATGAAAATAGAACTGCTGAAATGGTAGCTCAGAATTTGGAATCATTTGGAGCCGAGGTTTTCACAGGTATTGGTAAAACAGGAGTCGTGGGCAAATTAACCAATGGAAATTCAGATAATGCCATTGGTTTGAGAGCAGACATGGATGCATTACCCATGCAAGAAAACAATGACTTTTCTTACCGTTCAGTAAATGAAGGAGTGTTTCATGGATGCGGGCATGATGGTCATACAGCAATGCTGCTGGGTGCAGCAAAATATTTGTCTTTAACCAAAGAATTTGATGGCACGGTGTATTTTATATTTCAGCCAGCAGAAGAAGCAGCAGGTGGCGCACCTGAAATGATTAAGGATGGTTTGTTTGATAAATTCAGGATGGCATCCGTTTATGGAATGCACAATATGCCAGGCATGCCTGTTGGTGAATTTGGTATTAGATGTGGCCATATGTTTGCAGCCTTTGCCCCATTTGACATAGAAATAACGGGAATTGGCGGACATGCTGCGATGCCTCAAAACTGTGTAGATCCCA
This sequence comes from uncultured Woeseiaceae bacterium, assembly GCA_964633465.1. Lineage (GTDB taxonomy): Bacteria > Pseudomonadota > Gammaproteobacteria > Steroidobacterales > UBA11654 > DTSX01. The sequence continues at coordinate 36,202 of CAZWGB010000008.1, forward strand.
TAGTCATTTCTTCTTCTGTGATTCAAGCTCTGCAAACAGTTGTCAGCCGAAATATTGACCCATTCAAACCCTCAGTAATCAGTGTGACCCAAGTGCACGCAGGTGATGCTTACAATGTCATTCCTGACAGGGTTCAATTATCTGGAGGGGTACGTTATTTCGATCAAGAATCAGGTTTAATTATTAAACGAAGGATAGAGGAGGTCCTACAGGGTATCTGTAGTACTTATGGTGCAAGTTTTACCCTGAATTATGATGAATTGTATCCAGTGCTTAGCAATCATGAGAAGGAAACAGGTATCGCAGTTACTGCTGCATGTGATCTTGTAGGAGCTGAAAAAGTTAACGCAGAGATACCAGCTACAGCTGGATCAGAAGATTTTGCTTTTATGCTTCTGGAAAAGCCAGGAGCTTATATTTTGATCGGAAACGGTGATGGCAAAGGAGGGTGCATGATCCATCATTCGAGTTATGATTTTAACGACAGGATTTTACCACTGGGTGCAAGTTATTGGGCTCAATTGGCTGAGAATATTCTCACTTAGTCAAAGTTATTTAAAGAACCGAATGATTAGGCTGATGAAAATGCTTATAACTACGCAAGTAGTGATTGGCAAATAAATCGTAAAATTATCTCTTTCAATTCTGAGATCACCAGGTAGATTGCCAAGGCCAATTTTTGCAATAAGCGGATAGAACAATCCAGCGAGAAGTAATGTGATCCCAAAGATAATAAGTATTTTCTGCATAAGTTTCAGCCATCAAATTTTTTTGTGGGTTCCGTCGCAGAAAGGCTTATTTTCAGAATATTTACAACAGCAAAACCAGGCAGTATCCGATTTATCAGCAATGTATTGTTTGGGTTTAAAATTGGTATTTTTATGCGACCCATCACAAAATGGTTGATTTTTGCTAAGTCCGCAAGCGCACCAAAAATATTTGTTGCCTTCTTCTAGGTTAACTTTCAGCGGCCACTTATGTGCAATTGTTGGCTCACTCATAATTTTCTCCTCACTTTTATAAAATCCTAATTTAAATACTTGCCGTACCAGTCTAGATATCTTTTTAGTACATCTTCGTTATAGCTCGGAGTGGAAAAGGAATGATTTTCATCAGGATAGATGATTAATTGTGTGGGAATATTTAAGTGTTTTAGGGCTTGATACATTTGCTCAGATCCTATCAATGGAACGTTGTAATCTTTCTCACCAACAAGAAATAACGTCGGTGTTTTGATCTTGCCCGCATTAAAAAAAGGATTGGAATTTCGAAGCCAGTCATCGGTATTGTCCCAAGGTGTTCCCAATTCAAGAATGTATTCCCTGATATAGTGATCATCTCCGAAACCACTCAATAGGTTACTTATCCCCGCACCCGAAGTAGCGGCTTTGAACCTAGAATCTTTTGCAATCACGTAGTTTGTTAACATACCACCATAACTCCAGCCTCCAAGACCCAATCTTTGCGGGTCAACATAGCCAAGTGATATTGCATAATCTGCTAATGCACTGACGTCATCAGCATCTACGTTTCCCCAATCAGCAAAAATCACTTTTTGAAATTCCAGACCTCTGCCTGAACTGCCCCTCGGATTCATGGCCATGACTATGTATCCATTGGCTGCAAAGAGTTGCCAGTCAAAACGAAAATGCAAACCGTATTGTGAAACAGGACCACCGTGCATTCTAATAATAAGCGGATATTTTTTTGAAGGATCAAAATTCTGAGGCTTGACCATCATCCCAAATATTTCTTCCCCATCATCTGTTGTGTAAGAGATCGTTTCAGTTTGAGAAATGATTTTTTTCGATAAAAATTCTGCATTCTGATGAGATTTTTGTTGGAGATTCTTTCCATCAAAGAAAAATATTTCATCAGGTGAATTTAAATCTGAAAGAATTAATCCAATTTGCCCATTTTTGATCACATAGTTTTTTGACCAGCCAGAAAGATAATAATTGGGCGGAGTAACAGTATTGATTTGTTGATCTTTGAAGGAATATTCTGCCAATTGGCTTTTCATATTATTTTCAATTACAAAAAATATTGATGAACCATCTTCTGACCATTGAGGGGAAGATGTATTTCGGTCAAGTTGTTTGGTAATTATTGAACTAGTACCAGTATCTAAATCTATAATTGCTAGTTCTTGTATAGCATACCAAAGGAGTTTTGGATCCCCTCCATAAAGATAGGCAATCTGTTTCCCATCAGGGCTCCATTGAGGGCGTGAACCTTGTGAATCTGCTCCAAGGTGAGTTGTCAATTGACTAGGTTTTTCGTTTGAATCTAATTTAAGTATATAAATATCCCAATTGTCATGGCGGTCAATATCACCAATTTTTGTTACATAGGCAATGCGATTTCCATCAGGTGACCAAGATGGAAATACTTCATTACTGGAACCTTCTGTGAGTTGAGTTAATTTTCTACTGGCTATTTCAATTAAGAATAAATGCCGTCTTGACTCATCGAGGAAATCATTATTGTCTTGTTTGAATTGATAACGATCTATTACATAAGGTTTCTGGGTTTCTCCCTCGTCCTGGCGCTTAGGTTTTACATTAATAACCATAACAATTTTACTGCCATCAGGAGACCATTCAAAATCGGTAACACTTGATTCGACCTTTGTTATTTGTCTTTTCGTTCCATTTTTCGTATTGAAAAACCAGAGTTGTTGGTAGTTTGAATATTTTCCTCTGCCGGGAGCAAGGTAGGCAATGTAGTTGCTGTCGGGACTAAATTTAGGTGAATATGCAGATCGCACAATCAGTTTATCTCTATCTTTTTTAAAATTGAGCATCCAGATATCAGTATCATACTCATCGTTTTTCTGATCTACACTCGATACTGTATAGGCGATCAATTGAGCATCGTTTGAAACATCTAGAGAGCCTACATCCTTAATCTGATTGATATCTTTCAGCTTAAATTTTTCATTCTGACTTTGTAATGCAAAAGACTCCTGGGTTAAGAACAGCGAAACAAATACTACGGGTAGGTAGAGCAATTTATAGTTTCGGTCAAAAATTTCCATAAAGTCCTCTTATTCTTTATTTATTGATTGCTTTCAGAATAATGATTTTTTAACGTTCTGACTAGGGAAAACGCAAGAACAGGACAGATAAAGAGCAATGGAAGCGACATCAATAAAATGACATCCATAGTCACCCGGTTGAGGTCAATGATAAATAAAGCAGCAGGGAGTATTGCTAAAATAAAAGCCCAGAATAACCTCATTTTTCTATCCGGTTCGTTCATTTCACTTGACGTTCTTTTGACGTGATAGGCAATAACATAAGATACAGAGTCGTATGAAGTGGCGATAAAAATAACAACCATAAAGCAATAAGCAAACA
>CAZWGB010000009.1:0-25452 GCA_964633465.1 uncultured Woeseiaceae bacterium
TCGCCGTGATGGCAACCGAGTATCTCTATCAAGAAGACGTCCACTATATGGATGGAATTATGGTTGCTGGAGATTCTTGGATGATGAGCAATGACCTGTACAACTCTTTACCAGGTGCCCCTGATTTTAAGATGGATGAAGAATGGTTAAAAAATCGTTTCAATCTGGAACCCAGTGTCTACACTTACATGCGTCAGCAGCGTGATGGTGCATTCTGGGATAGGGCTTCTGCTCGTGGTCAATATGAAAAGATACGCGTGCCCGGCTACCACATAGGCGGATGGTACGATGGATACCGCAACAGCTTACCGCGGATGTTGGAAAATGTTCAGGCACCTGTGAAAGCACTGATCGGTCCTTGGGACCATTATTTTCCTCACAATGCCTGGCCTGAACCACAGATTGAATGGCGACATGAGGCTGTTCGTTGGTTTGACCAATGGCTTAAAGGTGAAGATACAGGCATTCTCCAAGAACCTGACTTCGCCGTGTATGTTCGCAATTATCACCCCCCCGATCCCGATCTGGAGCAAGTAGAAGGCTACTGGCGATGGGAGGATGGCTGGCCGATTGAACGGATTGAAAATCACAGCTGGTATGCACATCCGGACCACAGCTTGTCTACCGCTCCGGGAAGAAATGCAAAGCACAGCATGACTTACAAGCCTTCCATAGGACTGGAGGGCGGTGGACCTACCATGTGGTGGGGCAGTATCCCTCCGGACCAGCAACCGATGGATGATTATAGTTTGGTCTACGATAGCGAGATACTGGATGCCCCTCTTGAAATACTGGGAAGGCCGGTTGCCAGACTCCGTGTCTCAGCAAACGCAACTCGAGCAAATTGGGTTGTCCGTGTCTCGGACGTGGCACCGGATGGACAGGTAACCCAAGTAGCCGGAGCAGCCTTCAATGGTACTCACCGGGATTCTGCCCGTGAACCCAGTGATGTTGTGCCTGGTGAGGAATTTGACTTAAACATTGATCTTCATTTTACATCTTGGGTCTTTCCAAAAGGTCACCGGATACGCATTGCCGTCAGTAATGCAATATGGCCAATGCTTTGGCCGACACCCATGCAGATGAAATCGACACTCGCAATAGGTGGCAATAATGGTGCACGGATTAATCTCCCTGTCGTGCCTCCCGGCGAGAAAAATGCACCCAACTTTAAAGAACCTTCACCCAATCCCTGGCTTTCAGGGTATGAAGTTATAGACTATGGGAATATCACTGGTTATGCCGCGATCAACTCAATTCAACACGATCCAGAGACCGGTGAAGCATTTGGTGTTGCAACCAATACAGGTGCGGTTCGTTACCCTTGGGGTATTGAGCGCTTTGAAGAAGAGATTGAGCATCGAACATCTGATGAAAATCCGGAACATACCTCCGTTGTAGGGCGATACAAGATAACTGAGGAATTAAAGGATCGGACGCTTGATTTCGAACAGAATGTGGAGTTCAAAAGCGATGAAGAAAACTTCTATTTGAGATTCCATCGCTGGGTTTCAATTAATGGCGAGCTATATAAGGAAAAAATCTGGGAGGAAGTGATACCTAGGGATTTTCAGTAGGAAAATATTTCATAAACATAGGTAAATCTGCTATAAGTACAACTTTCAAAATTAATAAAAAGGAGAGAAGATGAAACATTTTAATTTAGCTTTTTTAATGGCTGTATTGAGCTTTAGTCTATCAGCAGCACATCATGAGAAAGAACAACAAGTTGGTTTTACTGGGTTAATATCATCCGAAGTTTTTGATTTGGCAGGTGAGATGGACTTGTATGTTGAGAAGTATCAGAGTTGTGGAGATGCAGAGAATGAAAAGCATTATCATCCTGTGGGAACACTGGTTTATATGATTGATGGAAAGGCTGCTTCTTTATCGTCTGGTGAATGGGAAGAATATTCAAAAGGAGCTTACTGGTTTGAGCCTTCTATGTGGGTGCATGGCGGTGATGAACCTGATCAACCACAATTTGGTGATGATCAATGCAGACAGACATTGGTTATTAGAGCCTCAAGAAAAGGCGAAGAACCAACGGTATTTGTTAAATAATTAAAAGGAAGACACATGAAAATCTTACAAAAATATTTTACTTTGGTCGGGTTTTTGATTTTCTCGACCCAATTAATTGCTGGTCCAGCAATGAATGTGATCACAATCAATACTGCCGATGCGCTGGCTTATAACAAATGGCTGGAAAAAAGCACTCCAACCTTCGATGCTGCAAGGGGTGAGCTGGTTGCTGCTTCAGGAATTTGTAGCCCCATTTCAGGTGCAGAGCAAGAAGGCGACCATTATGTTTGGGCAATTGCCCCCTCAATGAAGGCTCTTCTGCAATCTCAAGAAAGACTCTACAATGACGCAGCAAGCACTAAGGCTATAGCCAGAATCTCTTCCAAAAGAAGCGTGGTTAAAAGAGCTATTTTTGAAGTCATCAAACCTGGAAAAACTTCATATAAAGCCGGCGAAACCAATGCACAGTACAATCTGTTATCAAGACCGAATGATGTATCTCAATACATCCAAGCGATTGCAGCTATGGAAGCAGCAGCTACTGAAAACGGCTTTGAAGATATTCAAATGGTTGTTTTTGAAGGTTTCGGTGCTGGAGATTGGGCTCGCATGGTGATGGCAAGTGTTCAAGCCCCTAATTTAGAGAGATTGGGAGCTTTTCTTGATGAAATGCGATCTCCATGGATGGCTGAGTCAATGAGTGCATTTCCATCCCTAAGAACCCCTGTTCATGATTGGCAACTGCAATGCAGAACAATCTCAGCAAGCGACTAATTTATTGGAGAAAATATTATGTTAAAAAAATCTATTTTTTATGTATTAATTTTTGCTGCTGCATTTTCTTTTGAAGCTCAATCCGCAGTTAGTGAAGTACAAGGTTGCAATTTTAAAAACGGCACATCAATGGATGATGTAATTGCTCTATCTGACCAAATGAATCAAATCCAAGATGGTGATGGATATATAGAGAAACGCTTTGGACAATTGATCATGCAGCCAATAATTGAACAAACAGAAAAATCAGAATTCGATTTTTACTTCTTGAATTTTTGGGGTAATTATCAAATTTATGGAAATGATATGAGTGAATGGGCTGACCAAGGGAAAGGAGATAAATTTATGACCAAAATGGGACAAATGCTAGATTGTCGGACATTAAATTTATTTGATACTACTGTTACTAGAGAATATCCAGGAGACTAACTTATGAAAAATTTATTGATACTTATCGGATTGTTATTTATTGCGCCAGTATGGGCTGGCGGCCATCTTGATTCTGAAAAAGAGGTTTTAGATTTAGTTCTTGAACATTGGGAAGCAAGAGATGGTAATGATTATGAAACTCAGGCCAATCTCATGAGTCCATCGGGGACCTATAATGCAAATTCTGATGGAAGCTTCTTCAGATTTTCACCTCAAACTACCGCTCAAGACCTTGAGAGGAATTTGGGAGCTGGGACTTCAAGTTTAAATGTTATGTATCCAGAAACAATTTCATTGTCCGATGATGTTGTTTTAGCGAGATACTATCTTGAAGGTGTAATTAGCGATCCCAATGGGACTGTAAATAACTATAGAACCCGAGTCACACATATATGGGTTAAGGAGACGGCTGGTTGGAAAACCAAGTCTTGGCACTTTTCGCCACTTCATGATGGAGGCAGGCATCTAACATCTGCGAGTGATTTTGAAGAGGATTAGTTTCTAATATTCAAAACTGTAGGTAGGATTTTTAACTCCTTCCTAAAGTTTTCATGAATATTCAGGCTTTTCTACACCAACAACTTGATAAATGAAAAGGTTCATCTTCATCGCTGGGTTTTTCATTTATTCTTGTGCGGAAATTGAAACTACGAACAATACTTTGATCCAGACAAAGAGGCAATCGCCAACCGCATGCAATGACTATGTACTTCACGAATCTGGTCTGCTTGTAGCTTCTTGTCCAGATTTGGAATCAAAAGCTATACTAGAAAAGCAGAAAGAGATGCAATTGCCACCCATCTGTATGAACTTTGTTGTCGACGAAAAATTTGCTTTGTCAGACAGCCTATTTGAATCTCCTGAATACAAGGAATGCAAGACAATAGTATTAGAAAAGCTAGGAGATGAAACCGAAGAATGAAAAAATTAATCTTTAGTTTTCTCCTTGCCTCTACTTTTACCATCCAGCAGGTTCAGACTGCGGAAGAATCAATTGTAGGTTATTGGCTAGCTCTTGATTCTATTTTTGAAATAAAGAATTGTGACGGTGCTCTGTGTGGAGAAATAGTGCAAGTCTTCGTTGAAGAAGGCGTTGATCCTAAAAGCATACTTGATAGCAACAATATGGATCCTGAGCTGCAATCAAGACCCTTGATTGGCATCAACATATTCGAGGGATTTAATGGGGAATTTGATTCAAAAAACACCCTTAAAGGGGGAAGAATTTATAACCCGAGGGATGGCAAAACCTACAAATCAAGACTGCGTCTTCTCGATAATGGCAACCTAAGAGTGGAGGGATGCGTTTTGTTTTTTTGTGGCGGTGATGAATGGCAACCACTAACTGTTACATTTGATTTGGATGGTTCTCGCACCGTAGTTCTTAAAAACACTCCGGAAGAAAATTAAACAACCTATCATTAAAGGATACGACCCAGCCACTCTATGTCCTCTGTCACCACAATTCCAATTGCCAGCTTGTTGCTCGGCTTTGTGCCTGTGCTGCTGTTGATTGTCATCATGCGAGCCTGGGGGTTGAATGCGTTGCAGGCAATGTATGCCAATATTCGCATGCTTGTGCAGCTCTTGCTGATTGGTTATGTGCTCACCTATATTTTTGAGACCGATGAGCCGGTGCTCGTCGTTTTGGTGGTTGTTTTCATGATTGCTATGTCTTCTTGGATTGCACTTCGTCCATTGAACGATCGTGGCATCAAGCCTTATTCCATAATTACCATCGCAATTGGCGTAAGTGGATTGGGCGTGTTGATACTTGTCACACAGATCATTCTCGAGCTGCCGCGCTGGTTCGAGCCGCGTTTTGTGATTCCGCTCGCTGGGATGATTTTTGCCAACAGCATGAATACGATCAGCTTAGCCGGAGAAAGATTCCACGCTGAGCGTGGACGCGGTGAAGATTATTTAAGTGCCCGGCGTCTTGCAATGGAGGCTGCAATGATACCCCAGATCAATGCCCTGTTGGCTGTTGGCCTAGTGTCATTACCCGGCATGATGACTGGTCAGATCCTCTCCGGGGTCGAGCCTCTGACAGCTGCACGCTATCAGATCATGGTTATGTGTATGATTTTTAGCACCGCAGGCTTGGCTGCTGTATTGTATATGGCGCTCAAAAAAAATAGTGCCACAGACAGTTGAAGCTGATCTAAAATAGGCGCATGCAAAAAAGAAAATTTTGGGGTTGGGGATATCAAGATCAGGTCTTATCGGACGAAGAAGACGCTGCAATTGAAAGTCTTATAGCAGCACATTTCTCTCTGGATGAAGTGCCGAATTTACCAATTCCATTGGCAGAAGATATTGATTTACCCACGCCCAGAGTAAATATTCCACGGACTCTGGAAAAAGTTTTATCCGAAGATCATCTTGAAAGATTAAATCACAGCTACGGCAAGTCTTTTCCGGACCTTGCCAGAGCCATGCTTAAACAATTTCCGCATCCGCCAGATTTGGTAGCCTTTCCAGAAGATCAAGAGGATGTTGTAAATATTCTAGACTGGTCTGATCAAAACAATATAGCTGTCATCCCTTATGGTGGTGGTTCGAGCGTTTGTGGTGGGGTTGAAACCTATGTGGGTGAGAATTATTCCGGTGTAATTTCTTTGGATTTAAGAAATCTGGATAAGGTTTTAGAGATAGACAAAGAAAGCAGAGCTGCACGAATCCAAGCAGGAATATTTGGACCCTCTTTGGAGAATGAACTAAGAAAATCAGATCTAACTTTAAGGCATTTTCCTCAAAGTTTTGAGCATTCAACTTTAGGGGGCTGGATAGCTACAAGATCAGGAGGTCATTTTGCAACCCTTTACACCCACATAGATGATTTTGTCGAATCAACAACCATGGTCACACCAACCGGAGTGATCGAATCAAGGAGACTTCCGGGCTCTGGCGCAGGTCCCAGCCCGGATAGAATGGTTATTGGTTCCGAAGGCATTTTAGGTGTGATCACTGAAGCTTGGATGAGACTTCAAGACAGACCGGTTTTTAGATCCTCTTGTTCTGTGGAATTTGATGATTATCAAAAAGCTCTTCATGCAACACGATTGATCAGTCAATCAGGATTGTATCCGGCAAATTGCAGACTTTTGGATGCAAACGAAGCTTTATTCAATAGAGTCGGGGATGGATCAAAGCATATATTGATTTTATCTTTCGAATCGGCTGACCATGAACTAGGTATTTGGCTGGATAGGGCTTTGGAGATTGCATCAACGGTAGGAGGGAGTTATGAGGAACTTCAAGAAAAAGAAACCGAAGCACATCGTACAGGTGCTTCAGGTACTTGGAGAAACAGCTTTATTAGAGCACCTTTTAATCGTGATGCAGCTGTTCGTAGAGGCATAATCTGGGATACTTTTGAAACTTCGATCACGTGGAATCAAGGCTTTGAATTTATTGAATCCATAAAAGACAAGACAGGCAAGGCCATTCATGAGATTTCAGGCAGAAAGACAAACGTGACTTGTCGACTGACACATACCTATCCAGATGGATGTGCCCCTTATTTTTCTTACACTGCCTACGCAACACCTTCGACCATGCTTGATGTCTGGAAACAGATTAAGATCGCAACCAATGAAATAGTAGTGGCTGAGGGGGGCACCATAACACACCATCATGCTGTGGGGAGAGATCACAGAGTAAAGGGTTATGATGTACAGAGACCATCAGGATTTAAAGACATGTTAACTGCCGCAAAATTAAGCGTAGATCCAAGATCAATCATGAATCCCGGGGTACTCATTGACTCAGGAAAGGGGAAAATTGGTCACTGGATGGAGAATTGAACCAACATGAATTCAATTAGATACATGCTTGTTTTGTTTTGGCTAATTTGTATTATCAACCTATTGGTACCGATTTCTCAATTGATCGACTATCTGTTCATTTTCCTGATCGTTTCACATTTATTGGAATGTATGGTTTTTTACAAGAAAATTATTAAATCCAAAAAACACATAATAAAGAACATCTTATTGGTTATGGTTTTTGGATATTTACACATACAGAAAATGGATTAGTTTATAAAGCTTCCATGAAATTTAGCAGCTAATGTTTTCAATACCCAGAAATAGAAAGACACTCCTTTTTATTTTAGCAATTGGATCTCCAATAGCTTTTTCTGTTTGGCAAGCTCTCTTGAATAATTTTGCAGTAGAGGTAGTAAATTTTGGTGGCAAAGAGATTGGTATGCTACAAAGTTTGCGAGAAGTGCCTGGATTTCTAGCATTTACCGTAGTGTTCTTATTACTCATTATCCGGCAACAAAACTTTGCCATTCTCAGCTTAATCATTCTTGGAATTGGTACCGCACTGACTGGATATTTCCCCTCAATTCTGGGTCTCTACATCACAACTGTAACCATGTCCATTGGCTTCCATTATCTGGAAACACTGAGATCCTCCTTAAGTTTACAATGGTTAAGCAAGGATGAGGCACCTCGGGTATTGGGCAAACTTTTAAGTGCCCACTCCGCTTCCACATTGGTAATCCTTTCTATCCTGTATATCGCTGTCTTTATCTTTGAGCCAAGTTATCCATGGCTCTACGCTGTAGCAGGTTTTTTTACTGTCATAATAGGTATTTTATGTCATTTTTCTTTTCCGCAATTTAGTGAAAAAGTTGAACAACGCAAGGACCTGGTATTTCGCAAACGTTATTGGCTTTACTATGCATTAACTTTCCTTTCAGGCGCTAGAAGACAAATCTTTATGGTTTTTGCTGGATTTTTGCTTGTTCAAAAATTTGGTTTTCCTTTAGACAAGATGGTTTTGTTACTTTTGGTCAATTCAGGGATCACTGCTTGGGTTGCACCAAGAATGGGAATTCTCATTGAGAAGATAGGGGAAAGAAAAGCACTAACTCTGGAATACATAGCTTTGATTATTATATTTCTTGGTTACGCAGTTGTAGATAATGTAAATATAGCCTTTTTACTTTACATTCTAGATAATATTTTTTACTCAATATCCTTTGCTATCAAAACCTACTTTCAGAAGATAGCTGATCCTGCTGATATAGCATCCACCTCTGGAATTAGTTTTACCATCAACCACATAGCTGCTGTTTTATTGCCTGCCCTGTTGGGATTAATTTGGATGGAAAATTATGGTGCTGTATTTTTGATAGGAGCAGGCATTGCAGGGACTTCATTAATCTTGGTAAGAGCTATTCCAGATAACCCTGAAATAGGCAAAGAAACTTACTGGCAGGTATAGATAACTCTGTAAAGATACTAATAATCTTCAATGCTAATGATATAAAAAAATATTATAGGCCGTAGCACTTGAAATCTTTGTGTTCATTCCTATCTAAGGTGCAACAACAATAAACACAAAGGAGTTTTAGATATGAAATGTTGCAATTTGAGTGGGTATTTCGATGAGTACATCACTGGGGTAATTCTCGTCTTATTTGTCTTATTCTATGTTTTAAAGTTACCTATGTAGTTTCTTTAGAATCCAATTTCTTAAGAATCCATAAACCTAACCATGTGCTTACAATGGCTTTGACCAATGTGTGGATCACTATAGGCAGAGACCAAAAGAAGTCCATAAAGACGTCTGGGAAAATAATGTAAGTAAAGGGTTTTATAAATTGGTAAAGGGCAGGCAGGTAGTTGCTCAGAAAAATATCATTCGTTAGGGAAAGTATCGTTGCATCTGAAGTTAATACGATCCCCAAAGCCCAAAGGCAAAACCCTATTTGAAAAGGTGTCGACCATATACATATATATGCAAATATTCTCATACCAAATCCATTCTAACTGATAGCCTACCACCATAAAGAATTAGAGGTTCAACAGCATGTGTTATATAGTTTTTAGGTATGAAAAAACTAATCTTAATAACCGGGCTAGAACCAATTGACTTAGTTTGGGTCACATTGAAACCAGGTTGCATGGAGGACAATCAATGAACAAATTTTCAGGTGTTTTAAGCCCAGTACTCACTCCCTTCACAAAAGATCTCAAACCAGACTCCAAACGACTCGTGAAACAGTGCCGTTGGCTGTTATCTCAGAATGTCTCTCTTGCGGTGTTTGGAACAACCAGTGAGGCAAATTCACTAGCACTTGAAGAAAAAATATCTTTACTTGATGATCTCATTGAAGCCGGAATTGATCCTGCCGTATTAATGCCTGGCACCGGTTGTTGTTCCCTGACAGAAACTGTTCAACTGACAGCTTATGCAGTTGAATTGGGCTGTCAAGGCGTGCTAATGCTTCCGCCTTTTTATTATACGGATGCCACTGAAGATGGGCTGTTTCGAAGCTATGCTGAGACCATTGAGCGCGTTGGTGACAACGGACTTAAAATCTACCTGTATGATATACCTAGATTTGCAGGGGTGAACATTAGCTTAGGACTCATAGAGAATCTTATCAATCGATACCCTGATGTAATCGTTGGGATTAAGGACAGCACAGGAAATTGGGAAAACACAGGAAGCATTCTTGAACGTAATTGGGACGACTTTAGGGTATTTTGTGGCAGTGAAGTCTTCTTACTGCAAACTATGCGAGCAGGAGGATCCGGATGTATTTCTGCAACCGTCAACATCAATGCTTCTGCAATTCACAATCTCTATAAGGCATGGGAATCAAATGAAGCAGATGATTTACAACAGCAGTTAAACCAAGTTCGTCAAACAGTGGAGGCCTACCCAATGATTCCTGCATTGAAATCGGTGGTCTCATACCATAGAAAAGATCCTGATTGGTCGATTCTTAGGCCCCCCTTTATTTCTTTGGAGCAGGCAACCCAGCAAGAGCTTGTGCAAAAACTTGACCAGATTGGGTTTGAAATACCCAATCTTGATTAAACCACATCTGATGTATTGTTAATCCATGAAACGCCATATAATCATAGCCGATGATGGGCCTGAGCAGAATCCTGATTCAGAATTATTAAACTTATTTTGGCAGCAGGCTATTAATGCTGTGCCAGAAATTGCAAGAGATCATCAAGTTAGGTCCATAGGCATTGATGAAGAGACCATAGATTTGATTATTGAGTTTATAAAAACAGGCGAGAAAAGAGGAACTTACAGTTTACCGTGGTTGATCGAAGCTGAGGGGTATCCTAAAACAACTCCCAATACTCCTATAATGCTTGTATCCTACGATGGAATACCCAAGGTTGTTGTTCAGATAACAGGCGTTTACGAAACCACATTTGGCAACATCAGTTTAAATGACACTTCGCTGGACGGTCCACCGGTAAGAGACTTGGATGTATGGATTCCATTGCATACTGAGTATTGGAATGGCTTGTTATCAAAACACAACCTATCGTGCACCTCTGATATGCCGGTGCTGGTGGAGGAATTTAAGTTTATTTATGGAGCAATATAAATGAAAAAATATTTGTTGATTGTATTTTTGATTGCATCATTTTCTGGATCTAGCTGGCCTGAAACCATACCTCAACAAATCGTTCTGAACGATCTGCATTCCAGGCTTAATCCAACAACAGTTGACTCTATTCACCATCCAAAATCTTCGTACGAAATCTTGACTTTGATTAAGCATGCCAAAAAAAATAATAAATCCATCAGTATTTCAGGAGGACAGCATTCAATGGGCGGTCAGCAGTATGGTGCAGGCACTATGCATCTGAATATGTCTGAGATGAATGATGTGCTCAAATTTGATAGAAACAATGGAATTGTAACTGTGGAGGCCGGTATTCAATGGCCTGAGCTTATTGAATATCTAATCTCTTCTCAAAAGTACAGCAAAAAACAATGGGGCATTACCCAAAAACAAACCGGTGCAGACCGGCTCTCAATAGGCGGTGCTTTGTCTTCCAACATCCACGGGCGAGGACTGATTCTGCAACCCATGGTTCAGGATGTTGAAAGCTTTAGAATCATCAATGCTGAAGGCAAAAGAATTCATGTAAGCCGGGATGAGAACGCTGAATTATTTGGGCTAGTGATCGGCGGTTATGGGCTGTTTGGAGTGATTGCCGAAGTCGACCTGAGATTGTCTCCTAGGCAAAAGTTAAAACGCCACGTAGAGATTGTTAACTTGTCTGATTTTGCTGCCAGGACCAGTCAGAGAATTGCTGAAGGATATTTATACGGCGATCTTCAGTTTAAAACGGATGGGGCAGCAGAGGATTTCTTGAAAAGTGGCGTCTACTCATTTTATATACCTGTTCCTTTGGACACACTAATACCTCAACAACAAAGAAAGATATCGTCTGATAAATGGAAAGAATTATTAGCGTTGGCACATTCAGACAAAGCCCAAGTATTCGAGGATTACACAAATTATTATTTGAGCACAAATGGCCAACTTTATTGGACTGACACCCATCAATTGGGCTACTACGATGAAAATTATGAGGATTACCTTGAAGAGACACTTCCAGATTACAAAACGGGATCTTTAATGATCAGTGAGGTTTATGTCCCCAGGGCAAAAATCTATGATTTCATGACAGACTTATCACGATCAAATGAGGAGCAGCAGCTGGACATCATCTACGGAACCATCAGGTTGATTGAAACCGATAGCGAAACCTTTCTCCCTTGGGCCAAACAAGACTATGCCTGCATCGTTTTAAATCTAAGGGTGGAACATTCCCAATTGGGGTTAGAAAAGGCTCGCAGTGATTTTCAACTTTTGATTGATGTGGCACTAAATTATGGAGGTTCTTATTTCCTTACCTACCACCGATGGGCTAGAAAAGATCAATTGCTTGAAGCTTATCCACAATTTCCAATGTTTTTAGATCTTAAGCTTAAATACGATCCCCAAGAAATGTTTCAGAGTGACTGGTACCGATTTTACAAAGAAATGTTCAACAACAATGAGTGAGATATAATTAAAAGCCAGATGAAAAAACTAACTCTAATTATCTTTCTTGTCATAACTTCTAATGGTTGGGCTATGGGTCATTCAGATATGGATCAAAGCATCAACTCTCATCAACAACAGTTTGAAAAAATTGCTTTGCAAATATGGGATATTGCAGAAGTTGGATACCAAGAGTATCAAAGCTCAAGCTTGCTGAAAGATAGCCTTGCTAAAGAGGGATTTAGAATCGAAGAAAATGTGGCTGATATTCCCACTGCGTTTATTGCCGAGTACGGGCAGGGATTGCCAGTTATTGCAATTTTAGGGGAGTTTGATGCCCTACCAGGCCTGGCTCAAAGTGCCTCGCCCTATAGAGAAAAATATAAAAAAAATATCGCAGGACACGCATGTGGACATCATCTTTTTGGTGCTGGTTCTGCTTGGGCATCGGTTGTGATTAAAGAATGGTTGTCCAGCAATAACATAAAAGGAACCATAAGATTTTATGGTACGCCCGCAGAAGAAGGCGGTTCAGGCAAAGTCTACATGGCGAGGGAAGGTTTATTCGACGACGTTGATGTTGTGCTTCACTGGCACCCATCAAGTGATAATCATGCCAGACCCAGAACTTCGAACTCAAACAAATCAGCCAGATTTAGTTTCAAAGGAATTTCAGCTCATGCTGCCAGTGCTCCAGAAAAAGGAAGGTCGGCGCTTGATGGAGTTGAGTCTATGAATATGATGGTTAATCTTATGCGGGAACATATGCCACAAGATTCTAGAATTCACTATGTCATTACTAAAGGGGGACTGGCTCCGAATGTCATTCCCGACGAAGCCGAAGTTTACTATTATGTCAGGCATCCCAAAAGACAAATGGTAGGGGAACTTTTTGACCGCGTGGTGAAAGCTGCCAAAGGCGCTGCTATGGGGACCGAAACAAGTGTGAGTTTTGAGGTTATGCATGGGAATTACTCCCTAATGCCTAATGACACACTGCAAAAAATAATGCATAAGAAACTTTCTGCAAGAGGAGGTATAGTCTATTCTTCAGAAGAGAAAAAATTTGCCAATACCATCTATAAAACATTAGTGAATCCAACAGCTCAGGTCGGCGATCAAGAAAATGTTTTATCTTATAAGCAAACTCATGGCTATGGTTCAACGGATGTGGGAGACGTCAGCTGGTTGGTACCTACGGCTGGATTACGCATCTCAACATGGGTTCCTGGAACTTCAGCACATTCCTGGCAAGCTGTTGCGGCAGGAGGAACCACTATAGGCCTAAAGGGTACAAAACTCGCTGCCGAGATTTTATCTGAAACAGCTATAGAAATTTATCTCGATCCTGCCATTGCATCCAAAGCAAAACAAGAACTGCAAAGGAGAGTAGGTGCGGACTTTAACTATGTACCGTTATTGGGCGATCGCAAACCGCCTTTGGACTACAGAAATTAAAGCAGGAGATTAGGCTCCAATTTATATTAATGGCTTTAATGCAGAAACTAATGTTGCCCTTTGCAATCCTGTTTGCAACGTCCTTAATCGGTGTTAGCAATGCTCAGACATTTTATGACGGAGTAATTGGGCCCCTAACAATCACAAAAGATGGAAGAGCGAAACTGCTGGCTCCGGTAGACAACAGAGAAATGTCATTGCGAATTGTTTACCCGGATCAGGGTGGACCGTATCCGATCATCGTTTTTTCGCACGGAACATTTTCCTCGAGTGAAAAATATGACCTGGTTGTTGAGTTTTGGGCAGAACGTGGTTATGTAGTCATTCTGCCGAATCACCTGGATGCCAACTACGGCATTATCCCGAATAAAACAGAAGACATGGTCCATATTGTTAACACCCGAATCTCAGACATGTCTTTAGTTCTCGATAACTTGGATGAAATTGAAGTGCAGAATCCGGGTTTACAGGGCAAATTGAATCGCAACAAGATCATTGCAGCTGGTCATTCAATAGGCACTCAGGTGGTTTTGGTAAATACTGGACAGAGAATACGCAACCCGACCAACAATTATGTGACTGAAAGCAGTGAAGAACGATTTATGGCTGCAGTTATGTTAAGCGATCCAGGCAAGATGGCTCTGATGCCTGATGATGCTTGGAAAGGTGGCTTGACCCCGACTTTTCTGACAACGGGACCAGATGATTATGGTTTGATGGGTGATGGTCGTCGAGTTGTTGAGTATCAGAACGAGATTTTAACGCTTCCAGATGAACCGACCGGTGATAAATATCTGCTTTTGAACGAACGCGGTGATCACTATTTTGGTGGGCTGATCCATCGTGATGTTAAAAAAGTACCGGATTATGATGGGCTTGCAGTCTTTAATGCTGCATCACTGGCGTTTATGGATGCACACACCCGTGACGTTGAGTCTGCATGGGCATTTCTTAAGCCAAACATTCTTAATTCAGCAACGGATGGACGTTTTCAACTCACAGTCAACTGACACAATATTTGGTGGTTTGGAATAATCCTTAAATCTGTTATAAATAAGGTATGAAAAAGTTTATAAAATGGTTTGGCTATTCAGTGGCTCTGTTAGTGACACTTGGTGTTCTCTACTTAGGAAATTTATTTTTTATGAAACCCTTGTCTTTAGACCATTACCTAGGAAAAGAAGTTGTTTTGGAATTCTTGGATTCGCCCGAAGCCCTGACTTACATGGGAATAGTTGATGGGTTTAATTGGATTACACACCATCAATCCAAAATTTCAATTAGCGGATTGGAGGATCTGGAGGAAGATCTTATTGAGGCTAAAAAAGTGAAATCAATGCTGCTTTCTTTTAAAGACACCTCACTTACACAGCAGCAAAATATAACCAAAAAGATTGCTGTATTTGACCTGAATAATACCATTGAAGAAGCAGAAAAATTTCCTTACCACAATTTTCCTTTAAACCAAATAGGAGGAATTCATTTAAATTTGGTTGAATTCATGACCGACATTCATCCAATTAGGAATGTCCAAGAAGCCGAGGCCTATATTGATAGGCTCAATTTATTTGACGATTCTTTTAAAGGAACTCTGGAAATTCTGGATGCACAACGAGAAGCAGGCATTTTTCCACCAAAGTTCGTATTTGACCATGTTATAAGACAACTCACTGAGTTTTTGAATTATGAAAAAGAAGAAAACCCTTTAAGAGAGGTTTTTGTAAGAAAAATCAAGGAATTGGATTTGGATTCTGAAACCTCACAAGATTTGGTCTCAAAGCTGGATCTGGCTATGGAGGACAGCGTTAAGCCTGGATTTGGACTCCTGCTGGGCTTCATGTATGAAACCCTGCCTCAAGCAAATATCCATGATGGAGTATGGTCTTTGCCGAATGGAGACGATTTTTATGCTCTGAGACTGAAGGTTTATACCACAACCAATTATTCAGCAGAAGAAATTCATAATATTGGTCTTAGTGAAGTACAAAGGCTTACCGATCGTATGCAAGAAATTTTTGGTCAGTTGGGATACGGCAATAATTTAAATGTCGGTGCAATGATGAATGAACTTAATGCTGATCCTAAATTTTTGTACGCAGATACTCCAGACAGGAAGCAAGTGGTGGTAAAAGATTATACTGATATCGTTGAAGAAACGTGGGGTGCAGCTGAGAGCAGTTTTCATAAAATGCCTGAATCCAAAGTGGAAGTCAGAGCGGTTCCAGAATACTCAGAACAAAATCAAGCCGGTGGTTATTACATGTCCCCAGCATTGGATGGGAGCAGGCCGGGTGTTTTTTATGCAAATCTTTACGATATTAAGCAAACTCCAACTTACAGCATGCGTGCTTTGGCTTTTCATGAGGCTATACCCGGACACCATTTGCAAAATGCCCTTAACTTAGAAAACGATAATCTTTCCTTGTACAGAAGATTTGGTTACTACACCTCAGCCTTCGGTGAAGGATGGGCGCTTTATTCGGAAAGACTGTCTTTAGAAATTGGCCTTGCCAATGATCCTTACGATGAATTAGGAGTCTTGCAGAGTGAGTTATTCAGAGCAGTCAGACTGGTTGTAGACACAGGGATGCACTTCAAGCGTTGGACACGGGAAGAAGCAATGGACTACATGAAGAAAAAAACTGGTATGTCAGATACCGAAGTAACTGTAGAAATAGAGAGATACATCGTATGGCCAGGACAGGCTTGCAGTTATAAAGTTGGCATGCTTAAGATTTTGGACTTAAGAGAAAAGGCTAAGCAGGAATTAGGTGAGAACTTTGATATAAGAGATTTCCACTCGGCCGTCCTCGATCACGGAGAACCTCCATTGTTTATAGTCGAAGAACTGGTCAGCGAAATGACGAACAACAGGTAATACTTGATTTCCATTTACTCTATTTTAGCCTCAGGAGATGCATGCAGATTAAACGACTTATTTTTGCCAGTTACATAGGTCAAGCTGGAATATTGATTCTCCTTTTAAGTGTATTAATAGCTGCTGCGTTTTACGTAGGCAAGCAGAATGAAACTTACAGCTTTCTGAATCATTTTATTTCAGAGTTGGGAGAAAAAGGTGTATCGCCATTTGCAAATATATTTAATGGTGGGTTGATTGTGGGTGGAGCATGTATTTCTTTTTTTATGCTGGGGTTGGCCATGCATATAGGGAACAGTTGGGGGCTGATTTTAGGGGCAATTGGATTGGTAACAGGTGTATCAGCCACTCTTGTCGGGGTATTCCCTATGAATCAATTGGAAATACATACCACAATAGCTAATACTTTTTTTTACGGAGGTCTGTTGGTAGCTCTTGGATATACTTTATATGTTGTATTCAGCCCCGAACCGCGATTGCCTAAAATTACTGCCTTAACAGGCGGCATAACAATGTTGGCCTTTGCTGCATTCGTTTGGTTCCTTCCAGCCCCTCTGGAAGATGGACAAAGTATTCATGAGATTTTAAAGAATCGACCCGAAGTTTGGACTCTGCCAATTCTCGAGTGGGTTGTTTTTCTTTGTGTAATGATTTGGATTGGCTCAACAGCTTCTCTGATGAGAATGACAATAAAAAATGATAAATAGAGGGATAGAGATGAAACTTTACGAAAAATATGTTGTTCCCAGGCTTTTAAATTTTAGTTGTGGCTTAAAGCCCATCCAATATCAGCGCAAGAAAGTTGTACCCCTTGCTGAGGGCGAAATTCTAGAAGTTGGGATAGGCTCAGGATTAAATCTTCCTTATTATGAGACTTCCAGGGTCAAAAAAATATGGGGACTTGATCCATCAGAGGAACTCCATGATATGGCGAAAAAAGTTGCTTCAGGATTGGATTTGAATATTGAGTTTTTACTTAGCGGCGCTGAGGAAATTCCTCTTTTGGATGGTTCTGTAGACACAGCTCTTATCACCTATACCTTATGTTCCATTCCTGAAGTTGAGGAGGCAATCAAAGAAATAAAGAGAGTCATAAAGCCTGGTGGAACTATGATATTTTGTGAACATGGAGCGGCACCTGACGCCAACACACGGAAGTGGCAAGACAGGGTTAACCCTTTTTGGAAAAAAATATCTGGAGGCTGCAATATGAATCGGGATATACCAGATCTTATTGAGTCCGCAGGATTCTCTATCTCTCAAATGGAGACAATGTATTTGCCAAGTACGCCAAAGATACTAGGCTATAATTACTGGGGTTCGGCTCAGGTATAGCGATAGTTACATAGAAATATTTATGGGAATGAATAAGCAAAAATCCATTGTTGACACAATCATTCTGGCCTTGCTGGGCCTAGAATATATAGGTTTTGGATTATTGGGATTAATTGATCCTTTGAGTGTTTCTACAATGGTAGGTTTTGGCCTCAATGAATTAATTTCTTTTAGTGAGATTAGGGCCAACTACAGTTTTTTTACTTTAATAGGAATTCTAGCATTTGTGGCCATCTTCAAAAATGAAATACAACGATTGACTTATTTAATTTATGCTTTTCTCTGTGGCAGTTATGTTGTTGGAAGGATTCTGAGCATTATCCTTGATGGAGTTCCCGATAGAACTCTTTGGATTGTTATTGTTGTTGAGCTAATTGTTTTTATATTAGCGTTATGGAGATTAAATGCGATTGGCTCTAACAGCAGTGAAATTGACCGATGAAAATAAGCCTGATATGCTCCCCAATCAAAAAAAATAGCAAACAAATCTTAATGAAATATCTAATTCTAATACTCCCGCTGTTCCTAGTTGCTTTTGAGCAAGCGCCTATCGATGCTAACAAACTCATTGAAAAAAATGGCATTTACTATGAAGCTGATAACCTTAATGCCTTTACAGGAACTCTGGTTCATTATTATGAAGGCGGTAGAGTAAAAGAGAGAGCAGATTACCAAAATGGTACAAGAGAAGGCCTTAGAGAAACATTTCATGAAAATGGTCAGTTGTTTGAAAAAGAGAACTACAAAGACGGTGAGTTAAGTGGTTTGTTTCAAGGATTCTATGATAACGGCCAACTTTGGTGGCAGGGACAGGCTAAAAACAATCTACGTAACGGAGCACTTCAAGCTTTTTATGCCAATGGTCAACTGAAATATCAAGGGCAGCATAGAGATAATTCCCAGGAGGGAGTCTGGCAATATTTTGATGAAGACGGGCGCTTAAGTGAGACCAGATGCTATCTAGACAATGCACAGGTGGAACTCTCCAGCTGCAGCAGATCTGAGTGACTTTGATATTTGATAGTGCTCATAGTTGATTTAGGGCATTGGGATATAATTAATCCAAGATAAATTAAGGAAGTAACAATGAAAGGTCAAATGATAGGATACGTAACAGTTGGAACCAATGACTTGGAAAGGTCAAAGCAATTCTACGATAATTTATTTGAAGAACTGGGAGCACGTTCTTTTTTTGCCAATGAGAGAATCATTTTTTGGACGGTCAAGGGTGGTGCTTCATCATTTGCAATAGCCAAACCTTATGACGAAAAAGAAGCTTCTGTAGGCAACGGAAACATGGTTGCAATACATGTCAATTCTAGGGAACAGGTGGATGCCATATATGCTAAGGCCATGGAACTGGGAGCAACTGATGAAGGCCCCCCAGGGGAGAGAATTCCTACTTTTTATGGAGCTTATATCAGAGATTTAGACGGCAACAAATTGGTTTTCTACAAAATGACAGCCCCAGAGGACGAAAAAAGTTTTATGGACTGAAATATGGCTAACCAAATACACAACATTAATGTTATCGCCAAGGAAACGTTGCCTTCACCAAAAACAATAAAGGCAATTTTACCCTTGACTCAATCAGCCAGGGAAACTGTTATAAACAGTCGTAATGCTTTGGTTTCAATACTCGATCGAAAGGATAAGCGCTTGATTGTAGTTGTAGGTCCATGTTCCATTCATGATTTAGATGCAGCAAAGGATTACGCCGGTCGATTGAAGGATTTAGCCGGTGATTTATCCGATGTGTTTCATATTTTGATGCGTGTATATTTTGAAAAACCAAGAACAACAGTTGGTTGGAAAGGTCTTATCAATGACCCTAACATTGATGACACCTTCCAAATAGATAAAGGCGTTCATATGGCTCGTTCACTCTTGATCCATTTAAATGAAATTGGTTTACCCGTGGCAACAGAAGCTCTGGATCCAATTATGCCTCAGTATTTGGGCGATCTGATCAGTTGGACTGCTATTGGGGCTAGGACTGCAGAATCACAAACCCACAGAGAAATAGCCAGTGGATTATCCACTCCAGTCGGCTTTAAAAATGGAACAGATGGCTCCTTATCGGTTGCAATCAATGCAATTAAATCAGCCCAAAATTCACATCACTTTCTAGGTTTAAATGACCTTGGTCAAACCACCGTTTATAGAACCAAAGGCAATAGATACAGCCATGTGGTTCTAAGAGGTGGTCCTCAGCCAAACTACGACGAACAGAATATTGCATTGTGTGAAAAAAAATTAAAAGAAGCTGGATTACCTCCAAGGATCATGATTGATTGCAGTCATGGAAATTCCAATAAGGATTTTAACTTACAACCCACAGTAGCTCATAACAGCATTGACCAAGTACTTGATTACAATCATTCCATTATTGGATTCATGTTGGAAAGTAATATTGAGCAGGGCAATCAACAAATACCTGAAGACTTGTCTGATTTGAAGTATGGAGTTTCCCTCACCGATGCTTGCATGAATTGGGAGACAACCGAGACCCTTCTTTCAGAAGCTGCAGAAAGACTAAGATCAAGATGATGTGTTAGGATGGTTGGATTATGAAAAAAGAATTTGCAAATTTTAAAGAGTTTTATCCGTTTTACATCGATGAACACAAGCACAAATACACTAAGCTGACCCACTTTATTGGCACTTGTTGTTTTCTTTTTTTTATTGCCAATCTCGTTGTTAGCGGTGATTTTAAGTTTTTGGCTTACGCTTTGATTGCTGGGTATGGATGTGCATGGTTTGGCCATTTTTTTATTGAAAAGAACAAACCGGCTACTTTTAACTACCCCTTTTATAGTGCTATTGGTGACTTTGTTATGTTTTCTGAGATTCTCAGAGGCAAACATAAAATCTTTTAACTCAAGCCTAACAACAGATCATGAACACAGATTTGTTTGATATCTCCTCTGTCTTAACCGAAGAAGAGCAGTTAGTGCAAGACAATGTGGGTCGATTTGTCAATGACAATGTGCTGCCCATTATTCAAGAATGTTTTGAGCAGCACCGTTTTCCAGCCGAATTAATCCCAGAAATTGCTGCATTGGGAATTCTTGGTAGTTCCATTGAAGGCTATGGATGTGCAGGTATGAATGCCATAAGTTTTGGCTTGATTTGCAAAGAATTAGAACGCGGGGACAGTGGACTCAGAAGTTTTGCTTCGGTACAAAGCAGTCTGGTTATGTTCCCCATTTTTAAATACGGTAGCGATGAACAGAAAGATTATTGGTTGCCAAAACTTGCAAAGGCTGAGGCAATTGGGTGTTTTGGATTAACTGAATCTCAAGGTGGATCAGACCCCATGAACATGAAGACCCATGCCAAACAAGATGGCGATGATTGGATTATTAATGGTTCTAAAATGTGGATTACCAATGGTTCAATAGCTGATTTAGCTTTGATCTGGGCAATGACTGAAGATGGAATCAAAGGTTTTCTTATTGAAACTGACAGTAATGGTTTTACTGCCCATAAAATTGAGAACAAATTTTCCCTTAGAGCATCCGTAACCTCTGAGCTATTTTTTGACAACATCAGAGTACCGAAAGAGAATGTTCTGCCTGGAACCGTTGGTCTGAAAGGGCCTTTGAGTTGCCTGACTCAAGCTAGATATGGGATTTCCTGGGGAGTTACTGGAGCAGCTGAAGCTTGTTTACAGCAGCTTTTAGACTATGCTGACAGTCGAGTTTTATTTGATCGCTCACTCTCAGAAAATCAGGCCATCCAAATACGACTTGCCGATATGCAGAGGCAACTTATTGCAGCTAGTCTTATTGCATTGCGGTTGGGACAACTTAAAGATGAGGGAAAGATGAATCCTACACAAGTCTCGGTTGCAAAATGGAACAATACCAGAATGGCTCTTGATGTTGCCAGAGATTGCAGAGATATGCTGGGTGCTTCAGGAATCAGTGCCGAATACGTACCAATTCGTCACATGCTCAATTTGGAAAGTGTGATTACCTACGAAGGCACAGAAACCATTCATCAATTAGCCGTTGGCAGACACTTGACAGGAAAAAACGCGTTTTGATTAGAGGTCTTTTTTGTTTTCAAAATAAAGATCAATGATTTCATCCGACACATTTGTTGCATCAATCTCCTCAGTATTGCAGAACACAACGACGGAGAAACGTATCTCAGGGAATCTGGTGTAATGGGAATTGTAAGCAACCCATGAGCCGGAGTGTGACCATCTTTTGTATCCATTGTAGTAGGCAAGATTCTGAGCGAATGCATAGGTATGTTGGCCTTCTTGTTCTCTTGCGAGCTTTTGATTTCTTTTTTTGACTTTGGTCTTTAGAAAAGTTTGTTCCATTGTTGGAATCAGCGATGGCGTTGCTGCACCCAGTTTATTGTCGTAAAAATTTTGATCCCATTTTATAAAATCATTCATTGAAGTGTAGACACCACCATCACCTACCCAGCTGAGATTGGTCATATTGATTTCGTATTTACCTGATTGTCTTTTTATGGGGGAATAACCATCAGCCCTGTTTTTTACTATGAGATTGACATCGTCGTTGAAAAAGGAATCATTCATCCCAAGAGGTTGAAAGATCTCTTTCTCAGAAAATTCTCGCAAACTCATACCGCTGACATTCTCAGCAACCAGCGCAAGAAGGGCATACCCTGTGTTGCTGTAGTGAAATTTGGTTTCAGGCTTCATGATTAGCGGTAATGTTTTAATCATTTCATGGAACTCATTATTCGTCATATAGTCTTCGTTGCCCCATCTAAATTCTTCACCGACAGCATTCTTAAAGCGATTTGGATAGCTATTAACCTCGTAATCACCAAGGCCACTAAAATGATGAATCATGTGCTTGATGGTGACTTTTTCTTTGTAATCAATAAGATTTGGGATGTGTTTATCCATTCGATCATCAAATGAGAGGAGATTTTTCTCTTCCAATAGGGCAATAGCCATTGCGGTAAACTGCTTGCTAACTGAGCCTATCCGGAATATTGAATTGGGGGTAATTTTAATGCCGTGTTCAAGATTGGCCATGCCGTACCCGGCGTTGTGTATATATTGGCTGTCTTTGATAACACCGACTGCGCATCCTGGTCGGTTGTTTGTATTGGTTTCTTTGAAAATTGCATCAACTTTTGAGGAAAAGCTCTCAACATCGGATGCGTAAAAAGAATTAAAAGTAGGGTTCATCGTCAAAATGAACAGGGCAATTTTATATCCATACAATCTCATAATTTTCTCGTTAATTTATTTATCAAATTCTCTTAAATCCGCTATCATTCGATCTGATTCAAAAAAAGGCTAGATACCATGATTATATTGAAAAAACATTTTATTCTCGCGTGTGTTTTAAGTTTTTCTCTGACAGCAAATGCTTTGGAAGATATTCCTGACATCAAGTATGAAAAATTTACTTTACCCAATGGTCTACGAGTGTTGGTGCATGAAGATCATAAAATACCTGTCGTGGCTATCAATGTTTGGTATCACGTTGGATCCAAGGACGAGGAACCTGGAAAAACTGGTTTTGCTCATTTGTTTGAACACTTGATGTTTAATGGCACAGAGAATTATAACGATGAATACTTTGGTCCTTTTCAGCAGGTAGGTGCTACCGACATGAATGGTACGACTAATAACGACAGAACCAATTATTTTGAGAATGTTCCAACACCCGCTTTAGAGCTTGCCTTGTGGATGGAATCCGACAGGATGGGTCATCTTCTAGGCGTGGTTGATCAAGCAAGACTGGACAATCAAACGGGTGTCGTCCAAAACGAAAAGCGTCAGGGCGAGAACAGACCCTTTGGAAGGGTTTTTCTCCAAGCAGCAGAAGCAACATTTCCTGAAGGTCATCCTTATTCATGGACCACCATAGGATCAATGGAGGATTTGAGTGCAGCTACATTGGAAGATGTTCAAAAGTGGTTTAAAACATACTATGGACCCAACAACGCAGTGATTGCTTTGGCTGGCGATATTGACCTTGAAACCGCAAAGAAACTTGTCAGTAAATATTTTGGAGATATCCCAGCGGGGCCCAGTCCAATCAAGAAAAAGAAATGGGTTGCTAAGAGGAGTGGGCAAAAGCGAGAGATAATGTATGATCGCGTGCCCAATACAAGGATTTATAAGACCTGGAATACGGCTGAAATTGGTACTCAAGATCACGCACAGCTGGAATTAATTGCATCCCTTTTATCAGGAGGAAAAAATTCTTACTTGTATCAAAAGTTGGTCTATCAAGATCAATTGGCAACCAGTGTAGAAGCTTTTTATTACGGCAGAGAAATCGCTGGGCAATTCTGGATTTACGCAGATTTAGCCCGAGGTAGAAGCCTTGAAGAGCTTGAGCATGGTATTGATCAGGTGGTTCAAGAGTTCATCAAGCGTGGTCCCAATAGCAAGCGCCTGAAGAATGCAAAAACATCGCTTCAGGCTGGATGGATCAAGGGCTTGCAAAGGGTTGGAGGTTTCGGTGGAAAGTCAGATATTCTGGCCAATGGAGAGATTTATATGGGCGATCCTCATGCCTATAAAAACGTTTTGCAGACAATTCTTAATGCAACTGCGATGGACCTTAAAAATACCGCAGCAAAATGGTTGTCGGATGGAGAATATATATTAACGGTCATGCCTGAGGAAGAATCCTCTTTAATTGAAACAAAAGTTGATCGATCCCAGCTTCCATACCCTGATAATTTTCCAAAACTGGACTTGCCTGACATTCAAAGAGCAACATTGAGTAATGGTTTGCAAATTGTTTTGGCAGAACGGCATGATGTGCCAATGATTAATCTTTCGTTGCAGATGAAAAATGGGCATGCAACAGATCCAATGGATCAAGCAGGCCTTGCTAGTTTTTCCATGTCCATGTTGACAGAGGGAACCAAGAAATATGATGCGTTGGAACTCAGTGAAAAGCTAGAAGAACTGGGTACAGACCTTTACACAAATACTGGATTGGATTTTTCAAGCGTTAATTTATCAGCGTTAAAATCCAACTTTATACCGTCGTTAAAAATTTTTAATGAAGTTATTACTGAACCAGCGTTTGAACAGAAAGAGATTGATCGGAAGAAAATAAGATGGCTCGCAGCCTTAGATCAGACTTTACTCAACCCAAATGGTATAGCCTCCCATGTTATTCCTGGAATTCTTTATGGTACAAATCACCCTTATGCAAAGCCTTCCAATGGAGATGGCACAAAGGAATCAATATCATGGAGGATCGAAAGAGAAGATTTAATAACTTATCAACATAGTTATATCAATCCAAGCAATGCAACCCTTATTGTGGTTGGAGACACAACATTAAAAGATTTGTTGCCAAAACTTGAAGCCGAATTGGGAGACTGGAAGGATCACCCTTTCTATCGAAACTCCAATCTAGATTATTCGTTAGCCACATCTTCAAGGGAGCGTAAAGTTTTCCTGATTGACAAACCAGGGGCAATTCAATCTCTTATTGTTGCAGGGCAATTATTGCCAGGAATTGGCACCGAGGATGAAATTGATATTAGTTTTATGAATGCAGTCATGGGAGGTTCTTTTACCGCAAGGATTAATATGAACTTACGCGAAGATAAGGGATGGTCTTATGGAGCCCGGAGTCGCTTATCTTCATACAGAGGACCAACACCAAAGCTTGTTTATTACCCCGTCCAAAAAAAAAAAACGAATAAAAAAAATAAAGAAAATAATATTTTATAAAAAAATTAAAATTAG
>CAZWGB010000009.1:25462-39089 GCA_964633465.1 uncultured Woeseiaceae bacterium
GGCAAGACACCGCCGCAATCTTCCTACGAGAGGACAGAGGACCAAGACCAATGCTTGTTTATGCCCCTGTCCAAACAGATAAGACGATTCAATCAATTCAGGAAATTATTCGTGAATACAATGAGTACCTTTCGGATCGGCCTGCAGAAGAGACCGAACTGGAGAAAATTATCAAAGGACGAGCGTTAGCACTGATAGGCGAATTTGAAACCTTTGGTGCATTAATGTCAGGCCTTGCAAGCATTGTAAAATTCAACCGTCCTGATAATTTCCTGGAAACCCTTCCTCAAAAATACCGAGCGGTTGCAACCAGCAATGTTAATGACACTGCTCAGGTATACATCAAACCTGCAGAATGGACTTGGGTAATAATTGGAGACCTAGCTCAGATCGAACAAGGTATTAGGGATTTGAATCTAGGCGATACCGAAGTTTTAACATTGGATTGAATGCTCTTTTTCAATATACTGCATGTTCTAATAAGACAGCAGTGTAAGAAATTAGTATTTTGATGGGTCCCCATCGTCTAGAGGCCTAGGACACCGCCCTTTCACGGCGGCAACAGGGGTTCGAATCCCCTTGGGGACGCCATAGGTAATTTCTTGATAAAATACTCTTTATGAAAAAGTTAAATGATTTTCTTGAGCAACTAGCCTCTCCCTTAAAAAGGTTTTCCAATTGTTTTTTGAGGATAGGCCTTGGCGTTTCCTTCTTTCTTCATGGGTATGGGAAAATTCCTATACAACAGGGTTTTATTGATTGGCTATCCTCAAAAGGGATTCCATTTGCCGAAACCACTGCTCACCTTATTGCATGGGGTGAAATGATATCAGGCATTGGTATTTTGTTTGGTGGCTTAATTGGAATAAAAGCTGCTGTAGCTGGAAATTCAATCACGAGATTATCAGGTGGAGCAGTAATGATTATAATGATTGGGGCTCTGCTTACAGCGCACTCTAATTGGGGTATTTTCTTTGGAGAAAGTGGATCTGTTCTATTTGCCAGTGAACAATTGTTTCTATTATTGGTGGGTACTTATTTTGCAATTAAAGGAAATGATAGTTAATACGAGAAGCTATTTTTAAAGAAAAAATGAAAATACTATTTTGCCAACATAATGTCACTATAAAAGAACGAGATAAGCTTGTTCACCGTCCAACCATTGATTTACCTCTAGGCATTCTATACATGGCCTCATATTTAAGGGGGAAAAATTGGCCGGGAAAAATTGAGATTTACGATGCTAGACTCAGTGGATTGGTTAATAAACTTCCAAATGGTGACTTAGTTTTTGGTGATCTGGATGATGCGATCGAAAACAATATTAAAGAGTCAAACCCAGATATTATTGCAATTTCTAACATGTTTTCATGGCAAGTAACTAATGCTTTTGAAATGGCTAAAATTGCAAAGAAAGCATGTCGAAATTCAATTGTAGTAATTGGAGGACCTCATGCTTCGTCGTTTCCAGAGGAAACATTGAATGAAGATTGCATAGATTATGTTGTTATGGGTGAAGGCGAAGAACGTATATACAATCTCCTGACCACATTAGAAAGAGGTGAAGAAGTCAGTATCCAAGGTGTTCTGGGAAAAATCGAGGACAAAGAACTATTGAGAAGCAATAAAAAAGCACCGATTACTTACATAGCTAATTTAGATGAACTGCCTCACCCAGCCTACGATATGGTGGATGTGGATAGGTACTTGGAATTATCTAGAAAAGGATTTTCACCACGCCCCTTTGAAAAGGGAGAAAGAGCCTTTACTTTGCTAACAAGTCGTGGGTGTCCTCACAAATGTGTCTTTTGCTCAATTCAAGCAACAATGGGCTATAAATGGCGATATCATTCACCAGAAAATATTCAAGAACACATAGATCTTATTAGAAAGGAATATGGATGTGATTATCTACATTTCGAAGATGATAATTTTACACATGACCCAAAAAGATTTGATGAAATCATTGAGATGTTGGTGCAACGAAAGGATGAAATAAAATGGGATACACCTAATGGGATTAGGGGCGATACATGGACTTTTGAAAGGGTGAAAAAAAGTAAAGAATCAGGATGTCAGTATCTAACAGTGGCTATAGAGTCAGCTGTTCAGAGTGTGATTGATAAAGTAGTAAAGAAGAAGCTGGATTTAGATTCAGTCATAGAGCTAATGCAATATTGTCAAGATGCTGATCTACGTCTTAATGCTTTTTATATAATTGGTCTACCTGGTGAAACGAAAAATGACATTATGTATACATTGAATTATGCATTAAATTGCTATGATAAGTATGATGTTCTCCCAGTTGTAAATTTAGCCAAGGTTCTTCCGGGCACTGAACTTTATGACAATACTATGGATAATCATCTGTATACAGACAAACTAGAATTTAAACCAAACGAGATAACGACAGAAGAATTTGACCCACAATGGATTACTGAACAGTATGCTTGGTTTCGAAGGCAGTTAAATAAAATCAGGATTATAAAATCTCTTAAATCTCCTAGAGAATTAAGAAGATCTTTTGAAATATTTTTTGATAAGTTGAATGATAAAATGGCTCTACATAGAATTAACTAGAGGTCTTTGCTAACTAAGCAGTATTTTCCACCATAGTAAAATTACTTTGATAGAATCACATCAATTTTCCATTTCTGTAGCCCCAATGATGGGCCAAACAGACCGACATTTCAGGTACCTGGTAGATCTGTTGGCGCCTGATCTTAAGCTCTACGCTCCTATGATTCATGCAGATGCCATTGTCTATGCTTCTGAGAAATTTTTGCATCAAGAAAACAATAACCGAAAGGCTGTTGGTATCCAGATTGCAGGCAATGATCCATCCATTATGACTGATGCAGCTAAAATAATTTCTAAATACAATTACAACGAAATTAACCTAAACATAGGATGCCCAAGTCTACGCGTGCAGAGTTGCAATGCGGGTGTTGCATTGATGCAAGACCCTTGTCTTGTGGCTAATTGTGTCCGTGCTATCAGAGATAAAGTGGATCTACCATTGTCTATTAAAACCAGAATAGGTGTTGATGATAAGGACGATTATCATTTCTTATCCAATTTTGTAGCTGAAACATCTGATGCAGGTTGCCAGGTCTTTATGATTCATGCTAGAAAAGCATTTTTGCAGGAATTGAATCCAAAACAAAACAGGACCATTCCACCAATCGACTATGAGAAGGTTTATCGACTTAAAGATGATTTTGGTAATCTAAGGATCATCATCAATGGGGAAATCAACACTATTGAACAAATTGAGCAACATTTAGTGCATTTGGATGGGGTTATGATTGGCAGAAAAGCTTACAAAGACCCTTTGTTTCTTGCTGAGATCCAGCAACATTTCTTCTCCACAAAAGCCACCTCAGATCTTTCACTGTCTCAATTTCATATCATCAAGGCAATGATTGATTACACCAAAAATCAAATAGGAAATGGCATTAACCTTCACTTGATGACCAGGCATATGGCTCAATTGTTCAGGGGATTGAGAGGTGCTAAAGAGTGGCGAAATCTAATTGGTCAGAACCAGCACAAAAGCAATACTGCCATTGCATTTTTGGATGAATTACTTTGTTATGTTGAGCGTTATGAAGAAAGTTTATGTTGAATTTACTTCTTGTTCAGGGAATCCACGACTTTTGCATGCTCATTGAGTAGTTGACTGGGGAGTCGTTCCCCAAATTCACTGAAGTATTCTTTAATTGCATCCATTTCAACCAGCCATTGATCCGGATCAATGGCAAACAGAGCATTCAAATTCTCCTCTGCAATATCCAATCCTGAGGTATCAATGTCTTTTTTAAATGGTACATAACCGATGGGTGTTTCCTCAGCATCAATTTGATTTTGACATCGTTGAATAATCCAATCCAAGACCCTCAGATTTTCTCCAAAGCCCGGCCAGAGAAAGCCTTGATCATTTTTTCTAAACCAGTTGACGTGAAAAATTTTAGGCAAATTTTGCGATTGCTCAGAGAAACTGAACCAGTGGCGCCAATAATCGGCAAAATTATAACCACAGAAGGGCTTCATTGCCATTGGGTCTCTTCTGACAATGCCCACATCTCCAGCTGCGGCTGCAGTCGTTTCCGAACCTACGCTGGCTCCGATCAAAACACCATGATTCCAATCTTTGGCTTCATAAATCAAGGGTGCCAATTCGCTTCTTCTGCCACCAAAGACAATAGCACAGATGGGTACACCAGAAGGCGAATCTGCCAATTCTGAGTATCCTGGGTTGTTTTTCGCAGAAACGGTAAACCTGGAATTGGGGTGGGCACAGTCTTGATTGGAATCAGAAGTGTAATCATCACCTTTCCAGTCTTTGATTGGATTACCTTCCAACTTTCCTTCCCACCAAGGTTCATTGTTATCGGTTACGCCGACGTTGGTATAAATTGCATCTCTTTTGAGGGTTTCATAAGCATTTTGATTGGTATCTTGGTTGGTACCTGGAACCACCCCAAAATAGCCTGCTTCTGGATTAATTGCCCAAAATCTACCGGTTTTATCCATATGCAGCCAGGCAATGTCATCGCCAATGGTTTTGACTTTCCATCCAGGGTAAGTATCAGGGGGTATCAGCATCGCAAGATTTGTTTTTCCACAAGCAGATGGGAAAGCAGCAGCGATGTAGAACTTATCTCCTTCAGAGTTTTCAATTTCGACAATCAACATGTGTTCGGCGAGCCATTTTTCCTTTAAGGCCTGCCAACTGGCTATTCTTAAAGCATGACATTTTTTTCCCAATAGGGCATTGCCACCATAGCCTGAGCCAATGCTGCGAATGGTTAGTTCTTCGGGGAAATGCATGATGAAACGTTTTTCTGGATTCAGGTCTCCGATGGAGTGTATTCCTTTAACAAACTTATTTTCATTCTCTATTCTTTGTAGGGCTTTTTT
This sequence comes from uncultured Woeseiaceae bacterium, assembly GCA_964633465.1. GTDB lineage: Bacteria > Pseudomonadota > Gammaproteobacteria > Steroidobacterales > UBA11654 > DTSX01. The sequence goes on from CAZWGB010000009.1 coordinate 30,386, forward strand.
TCCCATTCGGGTCATTAGGAACATATTTGCCACCACATATGGGCTATCCGTAATTTCCACTCCACAGCGTGAATAAACCGAATCTATTGGACCCATACAATATGGAATAATATACATCGTTCTACCCGACATGCAGTCTTTGAATAGATTGTCCAGTTTGCTGTGTGCCTCATCTGGATCCATCCAATTATTGTTTGGCCCCGCATCCTCCTGCTTCGAAGTACATATAAATGTCAAGTGCTCGACTCTAGCGACATCTGTCTGATCCGATCGGTGCAGATAACAATTAGGAAAAGTTTCATGATTGAGTTTCAGCAAATCTCCAGAATCCAGCATTTGAACAATGAAGTTTTGATACTCTTGGTTGCTTCCATCACACCAATGAACTTCTGTTGGACTGGTTAGCTGTGCTACTTGATCAACCCAATTTTGCAACTCTTTATTGGCCGTATTCATATAATTTACTCTAGTCGCAGGGGAAGTTTATTATATCTATGTTTATTATTGGGGCATTAATTTATTGTTTCTTCTTGCATCCAATCAACACAGCTGTATATGACTAAATGTATTGCAATTGATACCTCGACCAACAGGTTTACACTTGCCGCTATGAATGGCAGAGAGTTGTATGAGTTTAATCAAGAGAATTGTATTGATCATGCACAAGATATTTATAGGAATATCAATAACATATTGACTGATTCAAGATTGAAGTTAAAAGATCTAGATTTCGTTGCTTTCGGTTCCGGACCGGGCCGCTTCACTGGATTGAGAATTGCAGCCAGTGCAACCCAAGCAATAACCTACACGCATCAAATATCGGTTTGCAGTGTTTCCAGTCTGTCAACCATTGCGCAACTTGCTTCAGAAAACCATTCTAAAGATAAAATTGCAGTGGCCATGGATGCAGGAAGGAAACAAATATATTTCGGATGTTATCAGACATCAAAAGACGGTTTGGTGCAACCAATATTCCCAGACAGCCTGATTGATGTGGATTCATTTCATTTCTCTGAAGCAAACTTCTTTGGTGTTGGAAGGGGCTGGAAGGAATATACAAACATGAAGGCGCAATGTTCTGTCGAATTTATTGAAGATTCAGAAGAAATATTACCTGATGCAAAAACTATGATAAAACTAGCAATGAGGGATTTTAAATCAGGTAAAGCTCTAGAAGCATTTGAGGCTTTACCCAACTACCTCAGGGATCAAATAGCAGATTGATGATGTTGGTAACAAGGAGAAAATTATTTTTAACGGGATTTTTAATCTCTGTTTTAATTATTGTTTACGTATTGTACACACAATATGTACTGGGGTTAGAGCCATGTCCATTGTGCATATTGCAAAGAGTGGCAGTTATCGCATTGGGCATATCTTTTTTATTATTAGCTCTGAGACCTCCGCAAAGAAAGCAGTCAAAATTTTTGACTTCGATACTTTTGGTGATGATAAGCTCAGCGGGAGCAGGGATAGCAGCCCGACATGTCTGGCTTCAAAATCTACCCCCAGACAAGGTTCCTGGGTGTGGACCTGGTCTTGATTTTATGATGGCTAATTTTCCATTGAGTGATGTCCTCGAAATGGTTTTTAGTGGTTCTGGTGAGTGTGCTGAAATTAGTTGGTCTTTTGCTTTTTTGAGTATGCCAGCTTGGGCCCTTATTTGGTTAATTGTTCTCGGATCCTTCGGAATTTGGTCAATACATCAAAAGCGATTCAACTGAGGTGCAGTTAATTGATCATCTTAGCCAATCATAGTATTTAACCACTCATTTCACTGGGCGCAAGAGTCAATACTTCAAAACCACTCTTAGTTACTAAAACTGTATGCTCCCATTGAGCTGAAAGCGAGTGATCTCTAGTCACTACAGTCCATTGATCTGGCAATACCCTAACTGATGCTCCACCTGCATTGACCATCGGTTCAATAGTAAAGGCCATGCCTTCTTTTATTTCTATCCCTTGACCTGGAGTTCCATAATGGAGTATTTGTGGGTTGTCATGGTAAATTTTACCAATGCCATGGCCACAATATTCTTTTACGATGGTATAACCATGTTTTTCTGCATGATTTTGGATAGCATGCCCAATATCACCTAAATGATTGCCCGGTTTCACTGCTTTTATACCCTCCCACATTGATTCATAGGTTATTTTTGAAATGCGCTCTCCCTGGGCAGTGGGTTTTCCAACCAGATACATTCTACTGGTATCTCCATGAAACTCATTTTTGATAATTGTAACGTCTATGTTAATGATGTCGCCATGCTTCAATTTTTTATTACCCGGAATTCCGTGGCAGACAACATGATTGACTGAAGTGCAGATTGTGGCAGGAAAGCCTTTGTAGTTTAAGTTTGCTGGAATCGCATTCTGTTCATTAACAATATAATCATGACAAATGCCATCTAGTTCTCCTGTAGTTACTCCAGGTTTAACGAAATTTGAAATCATATCGAGAACTTCAGAAGCTAACTTGCCAGCAGTTCGCATTTTTTCCTGATCATCTTTATTTTTAATATCAATCAGCATAGGGTGTAATTTTTTTCTCAGTATTATTGTCGCTTTAGAATTATTATGTTATAAAACCTCGGCAATTTTGCACAAAATTCGAACATAAATCGACACATATGATGGGTGCTTACGATTAATTTTGGAAAGTTTCATATGGGGTTTATGGGAGTTTAAACCCAAAAAGGAAAAAAATGGAAAATATTACTCTGCGTCAGATGCTTGAAGCTGGCGCCCACTTCGGTCACAAAACGAGGTATTGGAATCCAAAAATGGCTCCATATATTTATGGTCAGCGCAATGGAATTCATATCATTAATCTTGAAAAAACCCTGCCTTTGTTCTATGAAGCTTGTGTCTTTGTTGAAAATATCGGTTCTGAATCTGGGACCATCTTATTTGTTGGCACCAAACCTGCTGTTAAGAATGAGATTAAAGACGCAGGTTTAGAATGCAATATGCCCTATGTTTCAAACAGATGGTTAGGGGGAACTCTGACTAATAATGAAACCATATCAAAATCAATAAAGAAGCTTGAAGATCTGGAAGAATTACTTAAGGATGAAAACACAGAAAATTTAAGTAAAAAAGAAATACTTACATTGAAAAGAGCTTACGAAAAATTAGAAAGAGGCTTAGGTGGTATAAGAAACATGAATAAATTACCGGACGCAATTTTTATTATTGATGTGAATTATGAGAAAAATGCCGCTCAGGAGGCTAAAACCTTGGGGATACCAATCATAAGTATTATTGATTCCAACTCTTCGCCGGAAGACATTGACTACATTATCCCATCCAATGACGATTCAAGAAGTACTGCTAAGCTGATCACAGAAACAATTGTAAAGTCATTTTTGAAAGGCAAGAAATCCGTACCTATTTTGGATGATATTGAGGATGACTTTGTTGAAGTAGATGCTAAAGGGAAAATCTCCAGCAAAAAAATTAGACACAAGAGAAAGATCACAGCGCTTGAAAAAAGTGAACTTGATAATCAAAAATCAGAAGACGGTGGCAATGAAGATGTGATTGCAAAAGAAAGTATAAAAACTAAGCTTACAGATGAACCGGAAAAGTCTTCTGAAGATAAGCAAAAAGAACTTCCAAAGGAAGAATCAAAACCGTCACTAGCAGAATCAGATACGCTTGAGGGAACCAGTGATGATGAACCCAAAGATAAACAAGAGCCTGATTTGTCTGAAGCATCTGGTGCTGAAAGTGATGTGGAGAAATCTTAATTGGTAAGGCTTTCTAGATGAAAATTTCGGCAGCGGATGTAAAAGCACTTCGGGAACTCACCAATGCAGGGATGATGGATTGCAAAAAAGCTTTATTGGAATCTCAGGGTGATATCGAGAAGGCAAAAATTTTACTTCAAGAGAAAGGGAAAAGTAAGGCAGATAGCAAATCAGGCAGAGTTGCCTCCCAAGGGTTGGTTTCTATCAAAATTGATGAAGCCAATAAACTTGCAGTTGTCTTGGAAATCAATTGTGAGACTGATTTCGCTGCAAAAGATAATCATTTCATTGAATTCACGGAACAAATCTCCAAATTGCTGATAAGCAAAAATATTGACACCACAAAGAAACTTATGGATATCCCAATAGAAGGCTACAAAAATGTTGATGAATATAGGACACATGTTGTTGCTAAGTTAGGAGAAAACATCAGTGTCAGGAGATTCAAAAGAATTTTTTTTGAAGGCACTGTGGGAACTTACATGCATGGGACAAAAATAGCAGCCTTAGTTGATTTAGACACTGATAATACCGGACTAGCAAAGGATTTGGCTATGCAAATTGCTGCTTTAAAACCAGAATATATTGACCAAGGAGATATTCCAGATGCGATGATAGAAGAAGAATTAAGAATCCTTAGGATGCAAGCTCAAAAAGAGGGAAAGCCCAAAGAGATTTTAGAGAAAATAGTTAAAGGCAAGTTGAACAAACGTCTGAATGAAATAACTTTACTTGGCCAAGAATACATAAAGGACTCAGATTTAAGCGTTTCTCAATTATTAAAAAAATCTCATGCAAATGTGAATCTTTTTGTAAGATATGAAGTCGGCGATGGAATTGAGCAAGAAGAGAAAGATTTCGCTAAGGAGGTTAAGGCACAAGTTGATGCAAGTGAATGATATTTCCTATCCCTGTCTTGCTTAATTACAACTGTAATATTTTTTGAGTGTTTGATGTGGCAAATAATAAAATAAATAGAATACTGCTAAAACTAAGTGGTGAAGCACTTTTGGGTAAAAAACCATTTGGCGTTGATCCTGATGTATTGAATTATTTGGCAAAAGAAATCAAATCTATTGTTGATTGTGGTATTCAAACAGGCATTGTAATAGGTGGCGGCAACATATTTAGAGGGGAAGGCCTGGCTCAATCAGGCATTGATAGAGTTACTGGAGACCAAATGGGTATGTTGGCTACAATAATCAATGCTCTAGCACTCCAGGATGCCTTGGAACGACAAGGTTTGATTGCAAGAGTTATGTCTGCCTTAAAAGTCAATGAGGTATGTGAAGATTATATTAGAAGAAGAGCTATCAGACATTTAGAAAAAGGCAGAGTTACAATTTTTTCTGCTGGCACTGGAAATCCATATTTTACAACCGATTCGGCAGCCTCCTTGAGAGCTGTTGAAATCGAAGCAGATCTTTTGATTAAAGCAACTAGGGTCAATGGCGTGTTTTCACAAGATCCTTTGAAAAATGGTGATGCCGTGCATTTTGAATCAATTTCCTATGATGAATTTATTGCAAACAAACTAAGTGTTATGGATACCACGTCCATTGTTATGTGTAGGGACAACAATCTTCCTGTTAGGGTTTATGACATGAATATTTCCAATGCTTTATCTGATATTGTTAAGGGCAAGAATATTGGTACATTAATCTCATAAACAAGGAATATTAAATCAATGTTGGATGAAATCAACCAAGAAACTAGCCAGAGGATGCAAAAGTCCATTGACGCTTTTTCATCCAATCTCAGAAAAATAAGGACGGGTAGAGCGACCCCGGATATTCTCGATAGTGTTCAAATCGATTACTATGGGACTGAAACGCCAATAAAGCAATTGGCCAACATTACTGTAGAGGATTCGCAAACGCTAGCGATCTCACCTTGGGAGCAAAAATTTATCCCAGAAATCGAGCATGCCATAGTTAAAGCAAATCTTGGCTTAAACCCAATAACAAGTGGAAACATCGTTAGAATTCCTTTGCCTCATTTAACCGAGGTACGCAGAATTGAACTAACCAAACAAGTAAGACATGAAGAAGAACTAGCCAAGGTTTCCATTCGAAATATTCGTAGGGATTCTATTCAAGACCTTAAGGAATTCTTCAATGAAAAAATGATTTCTGAAGATCATTTTCATAAAGGTCAAGTAGACATACAAACGGTAACTGATGATAAGATCAAAAATATTGAATCGCTAAGTGAACAAAAACAAAAAGAATTGATGAGCTTTTAAGCCATGAATGAACCTAACTCAGAAAATAAAATTCCACAAATTGTAAATTTACCCAAGCATCTGGGCATTATTATGGATGGCAATGGTCGGTGGGCTAAACTAAGAGGTAAAAGAAGAATTTTCGGCCATGAAGCAGGTGTACTGAAGGCCAAAGAGATTATCGAAAACTCGGTTAGATTAGAATTAGAAGCTCTTACCCTATATGCCTTTAGTTCAGAAAACTGGAAAAGACCCACTAAGGAAGTCAATGGTCTGATGAGACTGTTTGAGAGAACAATCAGAAAATATACAGGTCTTTTAATTGAGAACAATGTTCGTTTTAAGCAGGTAGGTGATAAAGATATGCTTCCCAAAAGCCTAATTAGGAAACTGGAACAAATGGAGGGAATTACCTCAGAAAATACGGGTTTAAAGCTTACATTAGCAATAGCTTACGGCTCAAGACAGGATATTGTAAAAGGCATATTACAGATCATTGATGATGTTGATGATGGAAAGATTGATAAGAATCATATAGATGAATCAACTTTATCTAACCATCTTTCTTTCTCTGACTTGCCTGAACTAGATTTAATAATTAGAACATCAGGTGAAACAAGAGTAAGTAATTTTATGCTTTGGGAGATGGCGTACAGTGAGATCCACTTTACTGAAACACTTTGGCCTAGTTTTGAAGACCAGGAATTTTTTGAAATCTTGGAGAATTATTCAAGATCGGAAAGACGTTTTGGTTCTGTTGAAAATGAAATAGAACTGAAAAAAGCCTAAATCCCTATATGAATAACCTTGCTCAAAGAATCTGGTCTGCAGTGGTTCTTGTTCTGTTGCTAGTATTCTTAATTCACAGTTCAATAACAATCCCTGTAAAAGCCTCAGTTGTTTCAATTCTTTCCCTAATTATCCTTTGGGAATATTCAAAATTATTCAAATCAAGATTCTTCCAGGTTTTTTTTCAGCTACTGGTTATTGTTGAACTTTTATCTGCACCTTTTTTTACTGAGTATATAGAGAAAACAAGCAGCTATCTGTTTTGGTTTTTATGTTTACTATGGATACTAATATTATTCCAAGTATTGACCTACAAAAAAAAGAATATAAATGATTTCTTAATCTTAATTTGTGGGTATTTTATTCTCCTTCCATTCGTTGCATCTTTGTTGTTTATGGTCATGACCCCAGGAATATTTTTATACACAATCATTGTTGTATCGATTGCAGATTCAGCAGCTTTTTTTGTTGGAAAAATGGTGGGCAAAACCCCTTTATTGCCAAATATCAGCCCGGGAAAAACAGTTGAAGGCTTTATTGGAGGCGTTTTAATAGCCTCCCTCTTTTCTTGCTTCATCTCTTTATTTATTGGTTTGCAAGATAGGTTTTTGGAGTTTTTATGTCTTGGATTTGTGGTGGCACTTGTATCTGTTTTAGGGGATGTATTTTTCAGCATGTTAAAGCGTAATAAAGGTATTAAAGATTCCAGTCATTTAATACCTGGCCATGGAGGTTTCATTGACCTTTTAGACGGAACAATAGCTGTCCTTCCCTTACTTACATTTTTATCCTTCAGAATTAATGAATTGGGCTCGACTCTTGCTCTTATTGGTTTTTAGCGCTAGAAATGTATATTTTCACATCTTATTACTATCTTTGCTGAGCTGATTCTCTATAATTCCTTCATAATCTTTGCTGATAATTAAAATATGGATTTTTTATTTTCAATTTTGGCTTTCATAATTTTGGTTGGGGTTCTGGTCGCTATCCATGAATATGGGCATTATCTAGTAGCAAGACTTTGTAATGTAAAAGTTTTGAGGTACTCCATCGGTTTTGGCAAAGTGCTTTGGAGTAAAAGAACTGGTTTAGACCAGACAGAATATTGCCTATCAGCCATCCCTCTTGGTGGTTATGTACAATTGTTGGATGAAAGGAGTGAAGATGTAGAGGAAGACGAGAAACATCGAGCCTTCAATAATCAATCTGCCACCAAAAGAATTCTTATCTTGTTAGCTGGTCCTTTTGCCAATTTTCTCTTTGCGATTGTTGCTTATATGACAATGTTTTCTGTTGGGGTTATAGGTGTAGTCCCGATTATAGGGGAAATTGAATCGGGATCAATTGCTTGGCAGAACAATCTCAGATCTGGTGATCAAATTGTTAATGTAGGTGGAAAAGACGTACAAACATGGCAAGCTTCTTTGATTTCGATGATTGGTCAGATTTTAGACGACGAACAGATCAAAATTAGTTTAAAAGACAAATTTGGCAATCCGAAGTATGCCACACTGGATGTCACTGGAAGAACCAAAGAGCTGACTGCACCAAATGCGTTAATGCCTGCTTTGGGTTTCAAGCCTTTTATTCCAACAATCAAGCCCATTATAGAAAGTGTTATTCCTGATGGACCAGCCGATAGGGCAGGTCTTTTACCAGAAGATGTGATTCAAAAAGTTGATGAGGTTGACATTAAAAACTGGAACCAGTTTGTTGATATTGTCGTTGCTAAACCCAATCAATATATTGAATTGGAGATAAAGAGACTAGATCAATCATATCGCAAAACAGTATTGCTTGATGCCAATACTGATAATGAAAACCAGGGTTTTATAGGACTTAGGGCACGTATTGATCAAGATCAAGTGCAACAGTACCAAGCCATCCAAAAATACCGTTTTCCTAAAAGCTTAACTATGGCAATAAATGAAACAAATCA
>CAZWGB010000010.1:0-35365 GCA_964633465.1 uncultured Woeseiaceae bacterium
CCAAAATTATATAGATCAAAGGTGCGATATCGAGTCATTTAACGATTGGAAAGAATTTATTTCATTAGACATCCATGCACCAGAGAATATTGTAATTGCCACTGGATTAAACGCGACTGAAATAAGATCAGCAGCAAGGCTATATGCAAATGGAAACAAAAGTGCAATCTACTACGGATTGGGAGTAACAGAACACTCCCAAGGATCTACAATGGTCATGGGAATGGCTAATTTGGCCATGGCTACGGGAAATGTAGGCACTGTTGGCTGTGGTGTTAACCCAATGAGAGGACAAAACAATGTCCAAGGCTCTTGTGATATGGGCTCTTTTCCTCATGAACTGGCTGGTTATCAACCTATAGAAAATGACATATTGAGAGGCGCTTTTGAGAAAAAGTGGGGTGTTACCATTCAAAACAAACCCGGCATGAGATCATTAAACATGTTTGATGCTGCAGTTGCTGGTAAGTTTAAGGGCATCTACATACAAGGAGAAGATTTTGTACAATCAGAACCTAATATTCAGCATGTTGAAGAAGCTTTTAAATCAATGGAATGCGTTATTGTACAAGATCTTTTTTTAACTGAGACAGCTAATTACGCACATGTTTTTTTTCCTGCTACTTCTTTTCTTGAAAAGGATGGCACATTTACCAACGCTGAACGACGTATAAACCGAGTAAGGCCAATTATGCAACCAATTTCAGGAAAGCATGAATGGGAGATCACTCAGGATTTAGCTCTGGCTATGGGATATCAAATGAACTACTCTTCATCATCTGAAATAATGGATGAAATTTCTCAGTTAGCTCCTACTTTTAAAGGAGTTTCATTTGATAAATTAGACAAACTTGGTAGCGTTCAATGGCCATGCAATGATGAGGCACCTGAAGGCACACCCATCATGCATATTGGTGAATTTGTTAAGGGGAAAGGCACATTTATTCTGACTGAATACGTACCAACAACTGAAAAAGCAAATAGAAAATATCCATTGTTATTAACGACCGGAAGAAATTTAACCCAGTACAATGTAGGCACTCAGACAAGAAGAACAGCAAATAATATCTGGGGAGAAGATGATGTACTGGAAATCCATCCAGCAGATGCCTCGACTCGTGGTATAAATAATGAGACTCTTGTTTTGCTTAGAAGCAGAAAAGGAGAAACAACATTGAAGGCAGTAATTACTGAAAATATTCCACTAGGTGTTGTTTATACCACTTTTCATAATCCAGAGACGGGAGCAAATGTTGTAACAACTGAAAACAGCGACTGGGCAACAAACTGTCCTGAATATAAAGTTACAGCTGTGGAAATAGAGCCCGCTGAACATCGCTCTGAATGGCAGATTAATCGTGCGAAAGAACTTGAACAATTTCGTCAAATTAAGACCCCTTAAAAAATAATGCCCAACTTAACCCTACCTGACGGAACTATTAAAGAATTTGATCAACCTGTTTCATTTGCTGATGTGGCTAAATCCATTGGTCCTGGATTATTTAAGTCGGCTGTTGCAGGAAAAATAGATCAGCAAATATTTGACCTCTCTCATCTTATTAATAACGACAGCAACATTTCAATCATCACCAAAGAGTCAGATGAAGGACTCGAAATAATAAGACACTCAACCGCTCACTTGATGGCACACGCAGTGAAAGAACTATACCCAAAGGCAGAAGTTACTATAGGCCCTGTCATTGAAAATGGCTTCTATTATGACTTTTCCATTGATAATCCATTTACAGATGAGGATTTGGGAAAAATTGAAATGAAAATGCATGAAATTGCTAAACAAAATTTATCTATATCTAGAGAAGTCTGGGAAAAAAAAGATGCTGTTGGTCATTTCAAAAGCATTAATGAAAATTACAAAGCTGAGATCATAGAAGACATTCCTGATGATCAAGATCTTTCTATCTATAAGCAAGGTGACTGGATGGATTTATGTAGAGGCCCACATGTCCCATCTACAAAGATACTAAATGCATTTAAATTGACCAAAGTTGCTGGTGCGTATTGGAGAGGAGATTCATCAAATGAGATGTTACAAAGAATTTATGGCACAGCTTGGGCAGACAAAAAATCACTCGGTAATTACTTAGAACATTTAAAGCAAACCGAAAAAAGAGACCACAGACGAATTGGCAAGGACCTTGATTTGTTTAGCATTCAAGAAGAAGCTGGTGGTGGACTCGTTTTTTGGCATCCCAATGGATCTAAAATTAGACAAGTTATCGAAGATTACTGGCGTACAAAACATATGGAAGCAGGATATGAATTGCTGTACACACCGCATATTGCTTTGGATACATTATGGGAAACATCAGGCCATACAGACTTTTATCAAGAATCCATGTATGCACCTATTGAAGATGAAAATAGACTTTACAGACTAAAACCCATGAATTGTCCTTTTCACGTACTCATTTACAAAAATCAACTAAGGTCATATCGGGATTTACCAATAAGATGGGCGGAATTAGGAACAGTTTACCGACATGAAATGACTGGAGCACTGCACGGATTGATGCGAGTGCGTGGCTTCACCCAGGATGATGCACATATTTTTTGTACTGAAGATCAGGTTGAAACAGAAATTACCAATATTTTAAATTTGACAATTGAAATACTACAAGCCTTTACTTTTGAACAGTATGAAATTCACTTGGCAACCAAACCTGAAAAATCTGTTGGGAATGAACGTATATGGAATAAGGCAACACAAGCGCTTGAAAAAGCCTTGTCATCAAAAGATTTAGATTATGTTTTAGATGAAGCGGGCGGAGCGTTCTATGGACCAAAAATTGATATTAAAATTAAAGATGCTATAGGTAGGCTATGGCAATGCTCAACTATACAACTCGACTTCAATCTGCCTGAGCGTTTCGATATGCAATACATAGGTTCAGATGGACAAAAACATAACCCTGTGATGATTCATCGCACATTATTAGGTTCAATGGAACGTTTCTTTGGAGTACTTATTGAACATTTTGAAGGAAAATTTCCTCTCTGGCTTGCTCCAACGCAGATTATGATTCTGACAATTAGTGATTCTCAAAACAACTATGCTGAAAAGATTTTTGAAAACTTAAAAAATAAAGGCTTTCGAGTAAAAATTGACTTGAGAAACGAAAAAATAGGCTCTAAAATTCGCGATCACACATTAAAAAGAGTACCGTATTTTATAATTCTTGGTAATAAAGAGGTTGAGCTTGATCAAATATCAGTTCGCACCCAAAAAGGAGATGATCTGGGAGCAATGGCACTTGATCAATTCGTTAAGAAATTAGCCAAAGAAACGACTAGTAAAAAGTAAAAAACAACAAAACAGGAGGTATATTATCGCTGCAAAAAAAACCATCAGAAGAAATCAACAAATTAAATCTTCTGAAATTCGATTAATTGATCTAGACGGAAGCCAAATAGGTATTGTAACCATTGATGAAGCTATAGAAATAGCCAAGAATAAGGAAATGGATGTTGTTGAAGTCTCTCCAAATACCACGCCGCCGGTTTGTAGGATAATGGATTATGGCAAATATATTTTTGATCAAAAAAAGAAAAGCCAAGGATCAAAAAAGAAACAAAAAGTAATTCATGTTAAGGAAATTAAATTTAGACCCCTTATAGAAGATGGAGATTACAACGTTAAACTAGGGAAAATTATTAACTTTTTAGAACAAGGAGATAAAGTAAAAGTATCCCTCAGATTTAGAGGTAGAGAAATGAGACATACTGAGCTTGGAGAAAACCTTCTTAATCGAGTTTGTAGTGACATTAAGAATATTGCTTTAATAGAACAGGAAGCAGAATTTGAAGGGAGACAATTAATCATGGTCGTAGCACCTAGATCGAACTAAAAAACCTTATTAAAGAAGAAAATACATATGCCAAAATTAAAAACAAATAGAGGAGCTGCTAAAAGATTTAAGAAAACTGCGAGTGGAAAATATAAAAGAAGTTCATCGCATATGAATCATATTCTTACTAAAAAAAGTAGCAAACGGAAAAGACAACTGAGATCATCATCACTTATCTCACATAGTGATTTAAAAAGTGTAAAAAAACTATTACCTTATAGTTAAATATAGTTAAAGATCAGGAAAGATAATGGCAAGAGTAAAACGTGGTGTAACATCCCATGCTAGGCATAAAAAGGTCCTAAAAAAAGTCAAAGGACAGTACGGTGCTAGAAGTAACCTTTTTAAGGTTGCAAAACAAGCTGCAATCAAAGCTGGGCAATATGCATACCGAGACAGACGTAAAAAGAAAAGTCAATTCAGATCACTTTGGATCATAAGAATCAATGCAGCAGCAAGGCTATCTGATATTACATACAGTAAACTTATACATGGCTTAAAAGCTGCACAAATTGATGTTGATCGAAAAGTATTGGCTGACTTAGCTGTTAATGATACAGAGGCCTTCAAGGTTCTTGCCGACAAAGCAAAACTTGCTTTAGAAAAGTTATAATGACCGTTAAATTCCTTTTCAATATGACTGAGGAATTCTAATGACAGTTATTTTATCAGACCTTTTGCGTACAGCACTTAATGAGATTAATGATAGTAAGACACTTACTGGTCTTGATGACATTAGAGTTCGTTACTTAGGTAAAAAAGGGAAGATCACCTCCCAACTTAAATTATTAGGGTCAATGGATCCAAATGAAAAGCCGATATTTGGGCAAGAAATCAATAAAACTAAACATCGCATTGAAGATGAGCTACAACTGAAAAAATCAGAACTAAAGAAATTAGCCCTGGCCAAAAATATTGAAACTAGCTCAATTGATGTCACATTACCTGGGAGAGCCTATTCATCAGGATCTATACACCCAATTACTGCTACATTAATGGAGATAGAAGGTATTTTTTTAAGTGCAGGTTTTTTGATTAAAGATGGACCAGAAGTCGAAAATGAATACTATAATTTTTCAGCACTGAATATTCCGGAAAACCACCCCGCAAGGGCCATGCACGATACTTTTTATATTACATCGGATCTTTTGCTAAGAACTCATACTTCACCAATACAGATTAGGAGTATGGAAAAACAAGGCGTTCCAATTAAAGTCATCGCCCCAGGGAAGGTATATCGACGAGATTCTGACTTAACTCATATCCCTATGTTTCATCAAGTAGAAGGACTGGTTATTGACAAAAATATAAACTTCAGCCATTTGAAGGGTATATTGCGTGAATTTATCAATTGTTTTTTCAAAAAAGAGCTAGAACTGAGATTCAGGCCATCTTATTTTCCATTCACTGAACCTTCAGCAGAAGTCGATATATTGTCTGAAGATGGAAAATGGCTGGAGATACTTGGGTGTGGAATGGTCCATCCCAAAGTTTTAGAAAACCTTGATTTTGATGCAGAAGTATATACTGGATATGCCTTCGGTATGGGAGTTGAACGTTTAGCAATGCTGAAGTATGACATTAAAGACATACGACTATTTTATGAAAACGACTTAAATTTTTTAAGTCAATTTAGCTAATAAAATGCAAATACCTACGGAATGGATAAAAGAGTTTTGTGGTCTTAATACTACTGACGATCAAATGGCCAATCAGCTAACAATGGCTGGTGTGGAGGCTGAGTTATTAAGTGCATCAAATCAAAAAATTTTAGACTTATCACTAACTCCAAATAGAGCGGATTGTTTCAGTATTTTGGGAATTTGCAGGGAATTATCAATACTAAATAATCTTAATATTAAAATTGATAATTACGATAATTCAGCAGTTCACCATCAAGATGAAATAAATATTGAAATAGAATCTCCAGATGATTGTCCAATATTCATCACTAGAGTCATCAATAACATCGACGTCAATGCAAAAACACCTGACTGGATGATAAAACGTCTGGAAAATTCTGGAATCAAATCAAATAATGTAATTGTAGATATTACCAACTACGTCATGCTTGAAACAGGTCAACCACTGCATGCTTATGATTTGAGTAAAATTGACAACAAGATCAAAGTGAGAAGAGGGCGTAATAGAGAAAAAATCAGCCTTTTGGACGAAACGGTTAAAAAAGTCAATAAGGATTACTTGTTAATAACTGATAATTCTAAGGTTCTAGGTATAGCTGGAATTATGGGTGGTCAACATTCAGGCATTTCTCTTGATACAGAAAATATAGTTTTAGAGTCAGCATATTTTAATCCTATAACTATCATGGGCCGATCGAGAATGTTAAATCTCCATACAGAATCTGCATTACGGTTTGAAAGAGGTGTAGACCCGTCAATTCAACAACATGCAATTGAAAGGGCGACACAGTTAATTAATGAATGCTCAGAAGGTAAAAACGGACCTATTGCTATGAAACAGGATCTTACAGCTATTCCTGTTAAACAACCCATCATGCTTAGAAAAAAAAGAATTCGTCAAATTTTAGGCGTCACAATAGCAAATTATAAAGTGTTAGAAATTCTAACTAAACTTGATATGCAGGTAACAGAAAAAGATTACGGATACAGTGGCTGGTTGGTTACACCTCCTTCTTTTCGTTTTGATATCAATGAAGAATGTGACCTCATAGAAGAACTTGCCAGAATCTATGGATATGAAAATATTGATGAAAAAAATGAAACGAGTGAAACTACCCTATTCACCAGTACAAAAAGATCATCAAAAAACAACCTAATTAACAACATCATGGTAGGTCGAGGTTATTCTGAGGTAATAAATTATAGTTTTGTTAGTCCCTCTATGATCCTAATGACTGGAAGTGAGTCCAAAACAATAGATATTCAAAATCCTCTTTCAATTGAGATGTCGGTAATGCGAACCTCATTATTACCAAGATTATTACAGAATCTTATGTACAACATACAGAGACAACATGAAAATATTAGACTATTTGAATCTGGAAAAATTTTTACTGCCAACAACAAAAATAGCGAAAAAGAAGTAATCGCTGGAATCACTTATGGCTCTAGAGCCAAAGAACAATGGAACTTAGAATCAAATCCCATAGATTTTTATGACGTAAAGGGTGATCTTGATTTGTTATTTGCTTCTTTAAAGATCAAAGATCAAATTTCATATACAAAGGATTCACACCCGATGCTTTGCCCAGGAAAAAATGCCAAAATTGATCTTGGTAGTTCAACAATTGGTCACGTTGGGGAACTTAATCCTGAACTCACAATGGATCTAGATTTAACTCAAAACCCCATCTGTTTTGAGATTTATAAAGACAATCTGAAACTCCCGAGCCAAAACTATTACCAGGATAATCCATACTTCCCATCTTCACGAAGGGATATTTCTTTATTGATGCCTGAAGATCAAGAAATATCAACTGTCTTGAAAACTATAAAACAACTTGAAATACCTATACTTAACAACATAATAATCTTCGACGTTTACAAAGGAAAAAATATAGAATCTGAACGCAAAAGTGTGGCTTTAGGGTTGATTTTTCAAGCAAAATCACGCACTCTAACCGATGATGAAATTGACAAATACATGTCACAAATCAAGGGACAGGTTGTATCAAATTTTGAAATTAAAATAAGATAATTTATAAATGACACTGACAAAATCGGACATTGTTGAAGACTTAAATAATGAAATTGGTCTAAATAAAAGAGAAGCAAAAGAACTTGTTGATTTGCTCTTCAATGATATTAAAAATCTTCTATCTGAAGGACATGAAGTTAAACTTTCTGGATTTGGTAACTTCCAATTAAGAGATAAATCACCTAGACCAGGACGTAATCCTCGGACAGGTGAAGATGTTGAAATATCAGCTAGAAGAGTAGTGACTTTCAAATCTGGACAAAAACTAAAAGAATCAGTAAAAACATTAACCAATGAGCCTGATTGATCAGCAACTTCCCTCCATTCCTGGAAAACGATACTTTACCATCAGTGAAACAAGCGGCTTATGTGAAGTAAAACCGCATGTCCTCAGATATTGGGAACAAGAATTTTCACAACTCAAACCAATTAAACGTAAAGGTAATCGAAGATACTATCAAAGACATGATGTTCTCCTGATTCGTCAAATTAAAGAGTTACTCTACGACAATGGATACACCATATTGGGTGCAAAACAGAAGTTAAATGCAGACGAAAGTTCTAAAATATCAAAGAAATCAGCAATCAAAGAAATTGAACAAGAAGTCCAGGATTTAATAGATATCCTAGATTAACACAACGGGACGTAGCGCAGCTTGGTAGCGCACCTGAATGGGGTTCAGGGGGTCGGAGGTTCAAATCCTCTCGTCCCGACCATGACACTGAGAATAATCCTATCTAATCTTTGGTGTGGCCGTTAATAACTCTTGATATTTGTCTTCTTGAATACCCTGTATCAGCTGCAATAGCGTCAATAGACCAATTCATTTTATTTAATTCTAGGACTCTAAGATGTCGATTTTTGACCGTTTCTGTCCTCTTATTGGTTACTTGGAGTAACTTGTCTATAGATTCTATTAGAATATTGTTATAGGCCTTGTTACTGGATTTTGAGCAATAATCCCATAGCATCATCAAATTATAACAAGCATCTTCAGCATCGTCTCTAGTTAAGGCTTTTCTAATAAAATGCGTTCTGAAGATAATATGAGATGCTTCTTTTAATGCTGGGTCAATTGAGGTTCTGTTTAAAAAGTTTTGTATTGATTTAAGATCTGCATTAACTCCAAATGTTCCAAGCACTAGTCCTGCTTGAAACTCCAACTCTCTTAGAACATTTTCTACAATATTGTTCAAAATAAAATATCAATCTAAATTGTTATTAAAACCATTATAATTATTTAAACAAGATTTGAACTCAAACATCAAATGAAAAGTAAAAATGTATTCATCATTCTATTAACAGCAGTTAGTCTGCTTTTTGCAATATTAATTACAGATTTTATCCTTCCGATATTCTGGGCAATAGTTCTGGCAATCCTATTTAGTCCAATTAACCAGTATTTTGAAAACCTAATAAACAAACCTGCATTAACTAGTTTATGTACAATTATTTTAATCTCTCTGCTTGTTTTGGCCCCATGTTTCTTTATTTTAACTGCTGTTGCAGAAGAAGTTCTAATCATTGTTAGGACAATTGAAAGCGGAGAGATAAACCTTAATAAGCTCTTAATCTCTGTTTCCCAACTACTCCCAGCATTAACAGAAAGACTCAATGCATTGGGATATGACACCAATACAATAATAGAACAGCTTAACAACATTGTACTTGGTACCAGTCAATATGCCTTGTCTTTAATTATGAGTACTGGTGAGAATATATTGAGAGTCTTGTTGTTAACATTTGTAATGATCTATCTATTATTTTTCTTCCTAAAGGATGGAAATCAAATCATTGCCAAATGTATCAATGTATTTCCTCTTGATGACAATCAAGAAAGATTTTTAATTGATAGATTTAGTAGTGTCACCAAAGCTACTGTCAAGGGAACAATTATAGTAGGAGTTGTTCAGGGAACAATTGGTGGTGTTATATTTGCTTTGTTGGGTATTAAAGCCGCGGTTCTTTGGGGGGTCTTAATGGCTTTTTTTAGTATTCTACCTGGCATTGGGACAGCTATAATTTGGTTCCCAGCTGCTTGTATATTATTCTTTAGCGGCGCTTGGCTAGAAGCTTTAATTCTCTTATTGGCAGGTTTTTTTATTATTGGTCTAATCGATAATTTCCTCAGACCTTATCTGGTAGGTAAAGAAACTCAATTACCTGATTATTTAATTCTATTAACTACTCTCGGTGGAGTGAGCTTAGTAGGATTATCTGGATTTGTAATAGGGCCAATAATAGCTGCATTGTTTATTACATTGTGGTCATTGTTAAAGCTTGATCAAACTAGCTAAATAAAAAAAGATGCTTCAAGAAGAACTACGTATAGTCTTTGAGTCTATTGTAGGTAGAGAGAACTGTATTACCAATCCTGATATTCTTAGCACTTACCTCGAAGATTGGAGAGGAAAACATGTAGGATATACACCGATTGTTCTACTGCCAAAGTCTTCAAAAGCAATCTCAGAAATCATAAAAATCTGCTTTGAAAATAATATTGCGGTAATACCTCAGGGAGGCAACACCAGTTTATGTGGTGCCAATATTCCAAATTCAACAAAGCATCGGATAGAAATTGTCATCAATAGCTCGAAAATGAATCAAATATTAGAATTTGATATCCATAATCAAACTCTGATTGCCCAATCAGGTTGCGTATTATCAAATATTCAAAAGACAGCTGAAGACCATGGTTTGTTATTCCCATTGAGCATGGGTGCAGAAGGAACTTGTCAGATTGGCGGTAATCTCTCAACCAATGCAGGAGGAGTGAATGTTTTAAAATATGGAATGAGTAGAGAGCTGGTTATGGGACTGGAAGTAGTTCTTCCAGATGGGAGTATTTTTTCTGATCTAAAAGGACTCAGAAAAGACAATACAGGATACGATTTGAAGCAATTATTTATTGGCGCTGAAGGGACACTTGGGTTTATAACAGCTGTATGTCTTAAATTATTTTCATTACCTCAAGGATATACAACCACTTTAGCTGCAGTTGAAAATCCATACAAAGCGATTGACTTGCTAAAAGACGCCAAAACTAGTTTTGGTGGAAATCTAAGTGCATTTGAAATAATGAATAAAACCAGTATTGAGTGCGTAGAAAAACAAATGACAAATTACAGAATACCATTGGATTCCTCTTATCCATGGCAAATACTCATTGAAATGGGCAATTTAAATGCCCAAACCAATGAGGATGAAAGAATGGTCAAGTTTCTAAGCAATGAGCTAGAAAATAATAATATACTTGACGCAGTAATTGCCAATAGCGGACAAGAAAGAATAGATTTCTGGAATATCAGACATGCAATTCCTACTTCTAAAAAACTTACTGGACCAGGTGTAAATAACGATGTATCTGTCCCAATCAGTAAAATACCTGAATTAGTCAGACAATCAACAGATAAGTTAAATCAGTATTTGGGTGAATCACCTTTATTTATTTATGGACATGTCGGTGATGGCAACCTGCATATTACTAAAAACAAACCTGAGGATATGGATATAAAAATATTTGAATCTAAAGCTGACGATATTACCAGGATTGTTAACGAAACTGCAGTAGACCTTGGTGGATCCTATAGCGGTGAACATGGAATTGGCTTAGTTTTAAAAGAAGACTTTGTGCATTTTTCAGACCCTATAAAAATTCAATTGATGGAGACTATTAAACGGTCCATTGATCCCAAAAATATTATGAACCCAAACAAGCTCATTGGTTAAAGTATTAGAGATTTAAAAATTAGACTTTAAATGAATATTCCTGATTAGGATCCCTTTCATTATTAGGAGGATAATTTTTCCTTTTCTCAGAAAAATATTTCATTCGATAATCGCCATCCGAAATTTTATTGTATGTAAGATAAATATTGCATCTTCTTTTATCTGACCTATTGGCGTCAGAACCATGAGGCACATAACTATTAAATAGAATAATATCACCAGCTTTGGTCTCAATTGGTTTCATTTCAGAACTTGGGATGTCCTGTGCTGTTAATGGCTGCCATAGCGGTGCTGCAAGTCTGTTTATATAATTTCCAGAATGATCAAACTCAACACATGCGTTACTTCTATTGCTGTCCTCAACAGCTATCAATACAGAAACATATTCACTTCCATATTCGTCCCATCCAGCCTGAGAGTCTTGATGCAATAAGTCTGGAGGTGCTCCTGGTGGTTTGAAGTTTATTTTTTCTTTCATCAAAACTGCTGATTCACCAAACAGTTGATTCAATAGAAAGTGAACAGATGGGTTGTTTACTATTGACTCTAAATAAGGGCTTGTTTCAATAAATTTTTCTATCCGAATTAATATCATTGACTGATTGTTAGAATCTTGCCCAAAAGGAGTATCATAGTATTTCATCATACCTCCTTTCTCTGGAATTAATGATTCAAGCCGATTGACTTCATCAAGGATTTTTAGGATCTCATTGACACTGTAATATTGTCTTAAAACTATAAATCCGAGTTTATTAAAATCTAAAATTTCATCTGGGGACAATGTAACCATATAATTATTATCTCTATTTTCTTATTCTTTTAAAACCACTCTTTAAAAGGGGCTGGTTTAAAAATGATTTTTGTTTTATAAATAAAGACTCTATTTATTTAATGGACATTATTCTTAGGAGGAATTATGAAAAAAATTATTTTTTTAGTATGTTTACTTACACCTCTCTATCTACAGGCTGACCACCATACAATAGCTAGTCCTGGTGAGGGAGCGTTTAATACAATTATGGTGCAAGCTGATGATACAGCTAAATACGTTGAATATCTGAGAACTAATCCAGGGCTTTTCAAAGGAGTCGGCGCCACGGCAGCAGGTGTTTGTATAACTAGATCAGGAAATGACTATGAAGGCCAAATGTTTGTTTGGAGTGCTTACACAGACTTAGCATCAGCATTGCATGCAAACACAGTATACGATCCGAATAATGCACCTTCCGCTCTCGCTAAATTGAGAACTGTAAAATACGGAGTTTCTTGGAAGGGTTTAAAATCATTTAGATTAGATCCAGGCTGGGAAAGAGTACTTAGAATAAAAGTTTCACCAGAAAATCTTAATGCCTACGTTGAATCATTAAGGGAACTGGAAACTGCGATTATCAACAGTGGGCATGAAAGCTTCAATATGGGCTTATTTGGTCCTTTTGGTGGAGGCGTTCACGAATCCCAAACAATTATGGTCAGGGCGATCTCACCTACGGCTAGGGAGTCAGGTCAAATTGCTGACGAATACTTTGCTGGTGCTTCTTGGGGTCGTATATGGGAAAAATCAAGAGCGTTGGTTGACGAAGTAGTTAGTGATACTTATGAAGTATGCGAACAGATCTACACTGCGGAATAATCTTTAAACTATTTATCAAGCAACTCTAACTAAATTTAGGGTTGCTTGATTTATCTCCCTTAAGCTTGGAGTATCTTTTTTGTAACTGCTGTTCCCATTTCCTCAGTGGAAACATAGCCACTTTCAGTTAAATCTTTGGTCAGAATACCATCCTCAATAACCCTAGAAACCGATTGTTCTATAACTTGTGCTTCTTCTTTCAAGTTAAGCGAGTATTGCAACAACATTGCAGCAGATAATATCGCGCCACAAGGATTGGCGATGCCTTGATTCGCAATATCAGGAGCTG
Organism: uncultured Woeseiaceae bacterium; assembly: GCA_964633465.1. Lineage (GTDB taxonomy): Bacteria > Pseudomonadota > Gammaproteobacteria > Steroidobacterales > UBA11654 > DTSX01. The sequence goes on from CAZWGB010000010.1 coordinate 13,197, forward strand.
ACCCGTGGATGGGCTCATAAACACCAAAACTATTTTCACCCAAGCAAGCTGAAGGCAACATACCTATGGAACCAGTTAACATGGCTGCCTCATCGGTAAGAATGTCGCCAAAAAGATTATCAGTTAATATAACGTCAAAATCGGCTGGCCTTGACAACAAATGCATTGTTGCTGCATCAATAAAAATATGTTCAAGCTCCAGTTCATTGTATTCCTTCGCTATCAGTTCAGTTGTTGTACTTCGCCAGAGCTGAGAGGTGGCCATGACGTTTGCTTTATCAACAGACGTAATTTTTTTTCTTCTATTTTGGGCTATATTTGCAGCCACTCTTGCTATTCTTTCTATTTCTAACTTGGAATATTCACAGATATCACTGGCAGATGTATCTGATTTTTTTTTCTCGCCAAAATAAATCCCACCAGTAAGTTCTCTAACAAAAACCATATCTATATTTTCTAGGTAACGATTTTTTATTGGCGAATTGTCAATTAATTCTCGGTAAGTCTTAATTGGTCTAATGTTTGCATAAATGCCTAAATCAGCTCTCATTTCCAATAGGCCTTCTTTTTCTGGTCTGACTTTCATATTGGGATCGCTCCACTTGGGTCCACCGACAGCACCAAGTAGAACTGCATCTGAGTTTTTACATGCCTGTTGTGTTTTTTCAGGGTAGGGCGTTCCAGTCTCATCGATTGCTATGCCACCAAATAAAACATCGTCTAATGAAAAATCATGATCAAAGACAGACCCAATAGCTTGAAGGATTTTAACGGCCTCTCGAGTAATTTCTGGACCTACTCCATCTCCAGACATAATTGTTATGTTTGCTTTCATTGTTGTTGATTCTCGTAAGCATTGATTTTTGATTCATGACTCAATATGTAACCCAACTGGTCAACACCGTGTAAAAGGCAGTATCTAGCAAATGAGTCAATAGGAAAAGAAACAGTTTTGCCGTTTTCCAAGATTATTTCAGTATTCTCTAAATCAACAATCAATTCAGTTGCTGGGTGTTCCATAAGCCATTCATGGGTTTCTAAATCTACGACTATGGTTATAAGTCCATTTTTTAGTGAATTGTTTTGAAAAATATCTGCAAATGATGAACTAATTATTGCTCTGAACCCATAATCTAACAACGACCAAGCAGCATGCTCCCGTGAAGATCCACAACCAAAGTTATTTCCAGTTACCAAAATTCCTGCATTTATAGACTCAGCTTGATTCAATATAAAATTTTCATTGGGTTTTCCTGATTTATCAAATCGCCAATCAGCAAACAGACACTCGCCAATTCCATCAATGGTCTGTCGAGTCAAAAATCGTGCTGGAATGATCTGATCGGTATCAATGTCCTCATTAGGGAGATTTACCGTTTTAGCTGAGAATGTTTTAATTTTTTTCATTTGATCTAAATCTCAAATTGTCTTGGATCTTGAACTGACCCAGTTATTGCAGATGCTGCAGCTGTTTTTGGACTCGCTAAAATAGTTCTTGACCCGGACCCTTGTCTTCCCTCAAAATTTCTGTTGCTTGTACTTACAGCCAACTTTCCAGAACCAACCGTATCTCCATTCATACCTAGGCACATAGAACAACCAGATTCTCTCCATTCGGCTCCAGATTCTATAAAAATTCTATCAAGTCCTTCTGCTTCAGCTTCAGCTTTAACAGATTGTGAACCAGGCACAATTAGAACTCTCATATCTTTTGCAACTTTTCTTCCATCGAGAATTTTTGCTGCATCACGCAAGTCGGATAATCTTGAATTTGTACAACTACCTATAAATACGACATCAATTGGATGGTTTAACAAAGGCTTACCAGACTCAAAGCGCATATACTCTAGAGCCTTTTTGAAGCTCTGGTTTCCTTTATGATCAGGTATTTCTGACTCTATTGGCATAACCATTCCAGGGTTTGTACCATAAGTAATCATTGGAGTAAGTACTGAAACATCAATATCTACTTCTTTGTCATATGAAGCTGCTGCATCAGTGTGCAATTTTCTCCATACCTCCAAAGAACGATCCCATTGTTCTCCTTTTGGACTCATTGGTCTCCCATGTAAATAATCAAAGGTGGTGTTATCAGGAGCAAACAATCCTGCACGTGCACCTGCTTCAATGCTCATATTACAAATAGTCATTCGTTGTTCCAAAGTTAGACTTGCAACGGTATTTCCTTTGTATTCAATTACGTGGCCATTTCCACCACCAACACCTATATCTCCTATTATTTTCAAAATGATATCTTTGGCAGATACTCCTTTATTGAGGTTTCCATTTAGATTAACGGCTAGAGTACTTGGTTTTCTTTGCAGTAAACATTGAGTTGCTAGTACATGTGCAACCTCTGTAGTTCCGATACCAAATGCCAATGCTCCGAATGCTCCGTGGGTGCTAGTATGACTATCACCACAAACAATTGTTTTTCCCGGTTGTGTAGCACCTAACTCGGGACCAATAACATGAACAATACCTCTACGCTCACTTTCGAAACCATAGAGCTCAATATCAAAATCTTTGCAATTTTGAATCATATCTCTGATTTGTTGAGCAGGACCTTGTTCTGAAACGATTTCAAGATCCTTTAAAGAGCCAATAGGGACTGTTGGAGTTGAATGGTCCATAGTAGCCAAAACTTTCTCTGGTGCCCTTACTCTAAGATCATTTTCTCTAAGTAAAGTAAAGGCTTGTGGTGTGGTTACTTCATGAATCAGATGAAGGTCTATATATAAAACTGCAGGAGTATCTTCGGATTCAGGAACTACAACATGCCGTTCCCAAATTTTATCAAATAATGTTTTTGGTGTTGTTTGCATTTTTTACTCAACAGATTCCAACCATCCCCATGAATCTTTAGAGGATCCATCAAATAAACCAAAAAAAGCTTTTTGAATTTCAGCAGTTACTGGTCCTTTTGTACCTGCTCCGATTGTTATTTTATCCACACTCCTAATGGGTGTAATTTCTACAGCGGTACCGGTAAAAAATAATTCATCAGCAATGTATAGCTGCTCTCTTGGAATCTTTGTTTCAACAACACCAAGTTTTAAGGATTCCGCTATTTTTATTACCGCGTCTCTAGTGATCCCTTCTAAAATTGAGGAACTAAGCGGAGGCGTGTAAAGATTTCCGTCTTTAACCATAAAAATATTTTCTCCAGCACCCTCACTTACCATTCCTGAAGAATCTAGAAGTATCCCTTCATCGTAACCATTCTGCCTTGCTTCCATAGCAACAAGGGTACCTGTAAGATAATTACCCGATGCTTTTGCCATAAAAGGAACGGTATTTGGATTTATTTTATTCCACGATGAAACACATGCATCAACGCCATTATTGAGTGCATCACTGCCCAAATAAGTTCCCCATTCCCAAGCTGCAACAACAACATCAATAGCATCTTCATTATGTGCATGCAGACCTAAATCGTCATAACCTCTAAAGGCTATTGGTCTAATATAAGCCCCTTCATTCAAGTCATTTGAACTGACAATAATTTTGCATGCATTTTTTAGTTCTTGATGCGAGTAGGGGATATGCATTCGATAAATTTTTGCAGAATTTAGAAGTCTTTTAATATGCTCATCGAGTCTAAATATCTTGCAGCCATCATCTGTTCTGTATGCCCTAATGCCTTCAAAAACAGCCGACCCATAATGCAGTGCATAGGTTAAAACGTGAATAGTTGCATCTTCCCAAGGTACAAGCTTATTATTGAACCATATATTTTTAGTTTGTTTTAATGACATGGAATTTACCTAATTATACTAGTTTTTTTCTATCAATACGGTTGATGACTTCTAAGTAGGCTAGGGCGCCAGATTCGATGATATCTGTGCTAATTCCATGGCCTCGGTAGTCTTGACCCTTATACCGTACTGTCACTGTTACTTCCCCTTGTGCATCTTCGCCAACACTGACACTATGTATTTCAAAATTAGTGAGCTCCAAATTATAGCCAGTCAAATCTTCCAATGATTTAAATACTGATTCGATTGGTCCAACGCCATTGGATGAATTTTCTAATATCCTACCATCATTGTGTTGTAATTTTATATCTGCAAATGCTCCCCAGCTCTTTCCAGAAGAAATCTCTAAATCTACTAATTCCCAAGGACCAGTTACACCAGACTCAGAACTCATAACGATGGCTTCAATGTCTGAATCGAAAATCTCTTTTTTCCTATCAGCCAATTTTTTAAATTCAAGAAAAGCTGAATTTAGTTCTTCTTTATCCAAACTGAATCCTAATTCAGTTACTCGATCTAAAAAAGCATGTCTTCCGCTATGTTTTCCCAAAACCAAATTTGATTTGGCTATGCCTACATCTTCTGGTCTCATAATTTCATAAGTTAAAGCATTTTTAAGCATCCCATGTTGATGTATACCGGCTTCATGTGAAAATGCATTTTCACCAACCACGGCTTTGTTTCTTGGGATATGCACACCAGTTATAGATGAGACCAAACGACTAGTCGGATACAACCTCTTGGTTTCAATCTGTGTGTCAAAGTTAAAGTATTCTTTTCTGGTTTTAATTGCCATACAAATTTCTTCTAAGGAGGTATTTCCTGCCCTCTCTCCAATACCATTGATAGTGCATTCTACTTGTCGAGCTCCTGATTCTATTGCTGCTAAACTATTGGCTACAGATAGTCCTAAATCATCATGGCAATGGGCACTGAAAATAACATTTTCAGCACCATCGCAATTTTCAATTAAGTATTTAAACAGGTCTCCATATTCAAATGGAATTGAATAGCCAACGGTATCAGGGATATTAATGGTTGTTGCTCCTGCTGTAATTGCTGCATTGACGACTTCGACTAAGAAATTACGATCTGTCCTGGATGCATCTTCTGGAGAAAATTCTACGTTATCGCAAAATGTTTTTGCTAACTTTACCCCTTCAAAAGCTGATTTTACGACAGCATCTTGCGTCATGCCTAACTTATGCTCCAAATGAATGTCACTTGTGGCAACGAAGACATGAATTCTTTTATTGGGGTTGGCATCTATCGATTTTGCAGCAGCTTCAATATCTTGGGGATTGCAACGAGCCAAGCTACAAATAGTTGAGCCGTTAATTTCTGACGCAATTGTTTGCAGTGATTCAAAATCTCCAGGTGAGGCAGCTGCAAAACCAGCCTCTATAATATCGACTTTTAACTCATTCAGAGCATGGGCTATTTTGAGTTTCTCTCTCAATGACATACTACAGCCTGGTGCTTGCTCACCATCCCTGAGCGTGGTGTCAAACATTAAAACCTTATTTTCTGCTTGTTCAGTCATAATTTTCTAGATCAATTCTTTAGCCACGACATACGTTCTCTTAGCTCTTTCCCAACTTTCTCAATTTGTTGGTTCTGATCGTCACCCATCATTCGATTGTAGTTTTCTTTCCCAGTTTTATTCTCTTCAATCCATTCCTGTGCAAATGTTTTATTTTGCACTTCTTCAAGAATGGTCTTCATTCTTTCCTTGGTATCTGAGTTAATAATTCTTGGTCCTCTGGATAAATCCCCATAGATTGCCGTTTCGCTGACAAATTCATGCATCTTCTTAATTCCACCTTCGTAGAGTAGGTCAACAATTAACTTCAATTCATGCATACATTCGAAGTAAGCAACTTCAGGTTGGTACCCAGCATCGACCAAGGTATCAAATCCAGAGACAATTAATTCAGTTACTCCACCACATAAAACTGCCTGTTCACCAAATAAATCGGTTTCAGTTTCCTCAGCAAAAGTAGTGGTTAAAATCCCAGCTCTTGAGCCACCTATACCATCTGCATATGCCATAGCGTTTGCTTGTGCTTGACCAGAATTATCTCTTTCAACGGCCATCAAGCAGGGAACACCTTTGCCTTGCGTATATTGTCTCCTTACTAGATCACCAGGTGATTTTGGAGCGATTAAGATTACGTCCAAGTCATTACGTGGTTGGATTTGTTGATAATGAATATTGAAACCATGAGCAAAAAGAAGTGTAGCTGAATTTTTTATTTTAGATTCCAATGAAGAATACAATTCTGGTTGTGCCATATCTGGCACTAAAAATGAAATTAAATCAGAATCAACTACAGCTTGATCAGGTTCCATAACATTTAAACCATCGTCAATAGCTTTGTCCCAGCTAGAACCATTTCGTCTAAGCCCAACAACTACATTTAAACCACTGTCTTTCAAATTCATTGCATGAGCTCGGCCTTGACTACCAAAACCGAGAATAGTTATTTTTTTTGATTCCAGTTGTGTTTTATTTACATCGCCTTCAGAAAATATTTGCATTATTAGTTCCTCTTAATTATTTTTTCTTGCTGCTAAAAAAAACCCCGCTATTCGGCGGGGCTTGAATTATTTTGTGTTTTAGAAACTTAATTATCAGCCCCATTATCATATAAATCCAGAAGCAATAATGCTCCTAGTATACGATTTAAGGAAATAATTTGATCCTCTCGCCTTGTATATTTAGCTTTCATGTACGAAATGGTCATGGATCCAATGAATTTTGTCAACTATTATTATAAACTCAGTAAATTGAAGACATTGAAATATTGCCAATATCAAAAGATTTTTTAACTGTTGAGTGATATTATCAATGCTTTTAAAGGTCAAAGACCTAATAACCTTTTAATTCATTTGAGGAAAATTTGATGAGAATATTTCAAAGTGTAGCTCAGAAGATTGTGTATGTTAGTCTCATTCTATTCACCATACCAATGATTCTCCCAGCACAAACTCTAAGCCAAATTCTAGGAACTCAAACAGAAAGAACGCTTATAGCTCAAGAATCACAAGTCAGAGTTGATAAAGTTGTGACCCAAACACGAGCCATGGAAGACCAGTATAGAGCAACCCTAAAAGAAATTGACGGGTTACTTATTTATAACAAGTTATTGGAACTTCAAATTGAAAACCAAGAAAGGGTAAAAGTTGATTTGGAACAATCCATTGCCAATGTTGCAATTGTCAATAGACAGATTGTACCAGTAATGACACGTATGATTGACTCACTGGAACAATTTATTTCCCTTGATGTTCCTTTTTTGAATCAAGAAAGAACTGATCGAGTAAACGGCCTAAAAGAACTCATGTCAAGACAGGATGTTACCGTTGCTGAAAAATTCAGAAAAGTAACGGAAGCTTATCAAATAGAAAATGACTACGGTCGCACCATAGAAACCTACAAGGATACTTTGGAGGTTGATGGTGCATTTTTGGAATTAGATTTTCTTAGAATAGGGCGAATCGCATTAATGTATCAATCGGTTGATGGAAAAATTTCAGGTGTGTGGAATCAAGGCACTCAGTCCTGGGATGATGCAAGCGGTGAACGTAATCAAATAAAATTAGGCTTAAGCATAGCTAAAAAACAGGTTCCTCCTGACTTAGTAATTCTGCCAGTTGATTCACCGGAGGCCGCATAATGAAAATTCTAAGAGTATTTATTGTATTATTAATTGTTGCATCACTTCCTATTGCTGCTCAACAAGCAAGCAGCTTGGATGAATTACTTCAAAATGTTGAACAAGGAAAAGTACAAGACGCATCGGATAATCAGAAAAGAGAGAATGAGTTTCGACAGAAAAGAGGTCAACAGGAAGTCTTACTTAATGAATCTACAGCGACCAAAGTAAAAGAAGAAGATCGAAGTGCAAAACTTGAGGCCGTTTTTGAAGAAAATGAAAAAGAACTCAACGAGTTAACTGAAACACTGAATGAACGTCTAGGAGCGCTCAAAGAACTATTTGGGGTAATGCAACAAGTCGCTGGAGATGCTAGAAGTCGTTTTGATAACTCTTTAACTAATGTCCAATATCCAGACCGTAGCGGTTTTCTTGATAACCTAGCAAAGAAACTTGGCAGCAGTTCGAAACTACCTTCGATTGATGAGATTGAAAAGTTATGGTTTGAACTACAAAGAGAAATGACTGAATCAGGTAAAGTTGTTAAATTCTCCACCGATGTTATTGATATACAAGGCAGTAAAAGCCAAACAACAGTTGTCCGAGTTGGTGCTTTCAATATTGTTGCTGATGGAAAATACTTGAATTATGAACCCACGACGGGCAACGTCTCAGAAATACCAAGACAACCAGAAGGCAGAAGATACACCAGTAGCACATCTGAACTCCACAATTCAACCGGAGGAAAAGTTGTCTTTGGCCTAGATCCTACACTAGGTGGCGTTCTCAGTTCATTGGTTGCACGACCTAATCTGATAGAACGAATTCAACAGGGCGGAATAGTTGGTTATCTAGTTATTGCACTTGGTTTATTTGGTGTTGGCCTTGCCATTGAACGGCTTATTAAACTGGTTAATGCTGACAGGAAAGTAACTGCTCAATTGGAGAGTGATGTAATTAGTGATGATAATCCTCTTGGTCGTGTTTTGAGTGTTTATGAAGACAATAAGACTGTCGATACAGAAACTCTTGAACTGAAAATGGCGGAAGCAGTTTTTAAGGAGACACCAGAACTCAATAAAGGACTTCTTTTAATCAAAGTTATATCTGTAGTGGCGCCATTAATGGGGCTTCTTGGAACAGTTACAGGAATGATTAAAACATTTCAGGCGATTACTCTGTATGGAACTGGTGATCCAAAACTAATGGCTGGTGGTATTTCGCAAGCCTTAGTGACAACTGTTTTGGGACTAACAGTGGCTATTCCGACTACACTCCTGCATACAATTGTCAGTGGTAGAAGTAGAAAAGTTACTCAAATCATACAAGAGCAAGGTGCCGGTATCATTGCTGAGCATTCAGAAAAAGAAGCCAGCCGTTCTTTATAATAAAGGATGGCTCAATAGAAGTTTGAGATGATTCAAGACATTATATTGTCAGTACGTGACTTCCTTGAACTGGGAGGACCGGTCCTGAACATCATAGCAATTGTGATTTTTGTTATGTGGATGTTAATTCTAGAGCGACTTGCGTATTTTCGAACGGGATTGAAATCTCTTAAATCTAGTATTCAAGCCACTTGGTTAAATAGAGAAAAAAAGAAGTCTTGGGAATCAGATGCAGTTAGAGAGAAGCTAATCTCTCAATTTAGTATGTCTGCCAATCAATATCTCCAAATCATAAAGACAATGGTCGCCCTTTGTCCTTTACTTGGATTAATGGGGACTGTAACTGGCATGATCGAGGTGTTTGATGTTATGGCATTTTCAGGATCAGGAAATGCCAGATCCATGGCTTCTGGTGTATCCAAAGCTACCATTCCAACCATGGCTGGTATGGTAGGAGCATTGTCTGGAGTTTTCCTGGTAACCTTATTGAATCAGAAAGTAAACAGAGAAGTTGAAGATCTTGAAGACAATTTAACGACTGGTGATTAGAATAATCTGTGGAGACAATAAAAAATGAGAAAAAATTTATTCCAATACGTAGAAGAAGAAGAAGCTGAAATTAATATAACACCGATGCTTGACGTTGTTTTCATCATGTTAATTTTCTTTATTGTCACGGCTTCATTTGTTAAAGAGTCTGGTTTGGAAGTAAATCGACCTGATGCTCCAACTGCAGTTAAAAAGGAAAATGCAAACATTCTTGTTGCAATTGGCGCAAGCAATGAAATATGGATCAATCGAAGACGCATTGATCCCAGGGCAGTTCGAGCCAATATTGAGCGCATGCATGCTGAGAATCCAGAAGGAGCAGTTATTATTCAGGCTGATAAAAAAGCATTTACTGAAACTTTGGTCTTAGTTATGGATTCAGCACGTCAAGCTGGTGTTTTCAATGTCTCCATAGCAGCAGAAACTGAATAATTAAAAAATATGCCTGAAACGTTTCAACAAGTTGAAGATCCAAAAATAAGACTTGCCATTGCTGCACTTGCAGCAGTCTTTACGACATTTGGAATCCTTTGGATAATGCAAATACTCATTGCCACAGGTAAAGGTGCGATCACCTCAAAGTATGAAGGACGTTTTGTGGATTTTGTTCGTATTGAAAAAGATGAGACTTTGGATACTAAAACCTTGAAACCCAAAAAACCACCTGAACCTGAGCAACCCCCACCTGATACCCCACCTCAGTTGGATGAAATTGATGCATCGGTCCAAACGGTAAATATTGGAGCTGTCGATACTGAGGTTGGTGTAAATGTAGGAGGTATAGGAGGATTCAATGCTGCTGAAGGGGAATATTTACCCATCGTTAAAGTAGCACCTATTTATCCCAATAGAGCCTTAACTAGAGGCATTGAAGGGCATTGTATAGTTGTCTATACAGTGACAAGAAATGGAACTACCAAGGATCCAAAAGTAGTTGAATGCACAAGTAGTCTCTTTGCCAATGCATCAGTTAAAGCTTCTGCAAAATTCAAATACAAACCGAGAGTAATTAACGGTCAACCTATTGATGTGCCTGGAGTCATGCACAAAATAACGTTTGAATTGGAGAATAATTAAAATGAAGACTCGAATTATTTTAGTGGCTCTAGTTTTTGTAATAAATGCTATTGGTTTGACCATAAACAAACAGGACTTTGTAGGCTTCACAACTGCAAAAGCACAATCGAAAGAAGACTATGAAGAAAACACCAAAAGCAAACGCAAAACTAAAAAAACAGGAGCTATGACCGAAAGAGTAGCCAAAAAACTTCAAGAAGCCCAAGGTGTAATTGAAGCAGAACAATTGGCAGAGGGCATCGAAATCTTAAATGAAATTCTAGAAATGAGAAGATTGACAGATTACGAAAGAGCTCAAGTCAACTATTTTTTTGCTTACGTTGCTTATCTTAAAGAAGATTACAGAGGGGCAATTAATTACTACAACAAAGTTCTCATAGAAGAAGAAGTACCGGAAGGATTGCTTTCTTCTGCCCGCTACACAATTGCTCAATTATGGTTTCAATTGGAAGAATGGGACAAAGCCATCATAGCTGTTGATGACCTGTTGGCCAATGCTGAGAGCCCAAGACCAGATTTATATATTCTAAAAGGCTCTGCTCTCTATCAGCTTAAAAAATATCGTGAAATGATACCCGTGATTCTTGCTGCAATTGATTTATCTGAAGAAAGGAACCCTTTCAGGATCCAATCATTGCAAGACAATATAAAATCGACCGCTGATGAAAACAGAGTTACATACGATAAAAGTGGGGCAACAGAAGTCAATTACCCACAACTTGTAAGGATTATCACCATAAAACTAAAAGAAGATTTAACTCAATTAAGAGAACGAGACGTTGAGCAAAAAACACAAATTGAAGAAACGATTGTTGATTTAGAAAAATCTATTGCCAATCTAGCTATTGGCCCAACTAAAGAAAATTGGTGGCTATTGCTCAGAGCGGCATATTTTGAACTAGATGACATAGAGAACGTACGTATTATCCTTGAACGTCTGCTTTTTGAGTGGCCCAAAAAAGAATATTGGACTCAATTATCTGCAGTTTACGGTCAGCTGAAATTTGACGATAAGCAAATGTCTAGTTACCGGACTGCTTATGAACAGGGCTTTCTTGATAAAAGCAATGAATTAGTCCAAATGGCACAACTCTATCTTTCAATGGAAGTTCCATACAAAGCTGCAGTTATTCTCCAAAAAGGTTTTGATGCTGGACAAGTGGATCATGAAGTTAAAAATTGGAGATTGTTGTCTCAGGCTTGGTTTCTTGCTGCAAACGATCAAATGGCAATTACAGCTTTGCGTGAAGCAGCTAAATTATCTGACGACGGAGAATTGGACATACGTTTAGCTCGTTCTTTAGCAAACATTGCTGACTTTGAAGGCTGTGTTAGATCTGCAGAAACAGCAATCAGTAAAGGTGATCTGAAAAGAGAAGATGAATCATATATAACATTGGGCATGTGTCAATTTGAAGTAGCTGCCTATGATGGCTCAAAAGAATCTTTTGATTTAGCTGCAATAGACGCTGAAATAAGAAAGGAAATAGCCTTAGAGAACTGTGCAGCAAACGAAGAAATGACCAAGGAAATCTTTGTTAAAACACTTGAACAGCAAGAGCAGGATCTAAAAAAAGGAAAAGAAATTGAAGACAAAATACTTTCATGTGTAATGCCCGCGTCTTTGAGAACCGTCAACAACTGGCAAAAATTTCTTGAAAAAGAAGTCGCACGTGTCACTCAACTGCAGAACCAACTGAAAGACATCGAAGAACAATTAAGAAATAGAGAATCCCAAGCTATATCTTTCTAATACAGCAACATTAAATCACGTCAGTGAACATTTTAATTGCTGTGATACCTAAAAATAAACCAAATAATTTCCTCAATTTATTTTGAGAAATGCGGTGTGCAAAATTAACGCCAATGGGTACTGTTAGCAGTGTAGCTGGAACAATAAGACCAAATGCAATTAAGTTAACGTAACCAATTGAGAAAGGTGGTAGGTGAGTTTCCCCCCAACCCCCAATAATGAAACCTATGGAGCCTGGTATCGCAATAACTGTTCCAAAAGCTGCCGATGTTCCAACTGCTTTCCTCATTTCTATTCCTGAGTAATTCATAATGGGCACACTGAGACTTCCTCCTCCGATTCCCATCATCACTGAAACCAAGCCAATAAATATAGGGAATATCTGGAATAGAATTTTTGAAGGTAATTTTTTATATTTTTTTGTTTTACGATTTTGGAACATTTCTACAGCAACCAATGTAGCTATAGATGCAAAGATAATCGTTAATACTTCAAAGGTAGCATAGACTGCTATAAAGGCACCTATGATTGTCCCCCAAAATAAAGGCGGAATCCATTTTTTAAATATATTTTGATCGAAGGAACCTCGTTTTCTATGCTGAATTGCTGAACGAATACTGGTAGGCACAATAATTAACAAAGAACTGCCTACCGCAACGTGCATAATAATGGACTGATCGTAATTTAAATAGTTCAGAACATAATAGAGGAGGGGAACAACCACAATCCCGCCACCAACTCCTAGCAACCCAGCCAGTATTCCAGCAATACAACCAGAAAACAGAGTTAAAAGAATTAAGCTGATTAAATTAATGTCCATGAAAAAAAATGATTTATTAGTTAAAAAAATTGGCCGGCATTAAAATACCGGCCAATTATTCTAGCAATTACTAAGTACTATGTATTTAGTAATCGTAACGGAAAGAAACTCTCCACAATCTAGGCATATCCTGGAATTGAGTTGCAAATCCCAGTGTTCCAAAATCTAGTGTTGAATTAAATCGATCCTCATCAGCACAATTGGTGCAACCAGCAGTAACCCTCCAATTTGCATCATTGGGCCTATAAGTTACGTTCAGATCCCATGTATCTGCACTAGGTCTTGTGCCGAATGGGGTGTTATTCTGATTGGTGAAATACTCATCCTCATGGTTTAGTACCACAGAAAGATTTAATTCACCAGTTCCGATATCTTGGTCATACAAAACACCCAACCGGTAGCTCATATCTGGAGTCCTTTTCAACTCTTTTGTCATCAACCCTTCTGCACCCGGTCTAACATCGGTGTAATTTCCATTCAGAGTTCCCACATTTGCAAATACAGTTAAGTTATCCTGCGGGGCGTAAACAAACTCTGCTTCAATCCCATCAACCGAGGCATCGGCTTTATTTGAATAAACAAAAGCGCCAGTTACCTGATCAATTGCAGTTACCTGCAGATCATCATAGTCTGAATCAAAGTAGGTGATGTTGAACCTGAGAGTGTCATTAAGCCATTGGCTCTTCATACCTAACTCGATGCTTTCAACAAATTCAGGCGTCAGGCCTTTGAAATCAGCCACGCCTGTCACACGAGCTGCCCAGCCACCACCTTTGAAGCTGTCGGCTACACTTGCATAGACCATAATGGAGTCTGTTGGATTGTATTCGATAACCACACGACTGGTAAATTCACTGACGTTAAACCGATCTGGTGTACCCAAAGCTACGACATCTGCAGTTCCCCACATTGGTATGTAACCACCTCTATTGAGAAAATTACCTCGATTTCTGAATCGAATAGCTAATGGATTTACATCAATGTATTGTTGAACAGTCATTACCCGATCATCATTTGTGTGTCTTCCACCGACGGTGAGAGTCCATTGGTCATTAATATCAATAGCAACATCTGCATAGACGGCCCTTGTTTTAGTCACATTGGTCATGTCTCGCCAAAAAGTTGCTTCTACAACGCAACCAAAGAGGCATAAACCATCACCAAAGGTAACGTCATTATCATCATCGTAATAGGATGCTCCTGCTGCCCAGCGGATGGCACCATCTCGTCGTTCTCCACTGAAATTCAGCTCAACACTTTCTTGCACATGATCGCTATCATTTGGAATGATATAAGCAGGAATAACGCCATCTGAGTAATCGTTCATAAAATTGTGGTTTAAGTCACGACGAGCCACGATTAAGTCGATATCCATCTTATCTAAACTCCAAGTTGCCTTGAGGCTATATGCGTCTAAGTTAGTACCAGCCCAAGTGTTTTCAAGCCCACTCTCAACTTTGTAAACATCATCAGCACAACATGCACTGAGAGCATTGGCACCAACAATACCGCCGGTATCATCATCACTGTGCTCATAACTAAACAAAGCCTCGAATTGGTCTGATGGCGAGTATAAAATCTGTACCCTTGCACCCATTGCCTCGCGTACCCACTGATCTCTGTTGAGCGTCACATTCTCTAAGAATCCATCACTTTGATCCAAGCGAAATGCTGTGAACTTCGCAAAAATATTGTCGCTAATCACAAGATTGACCTTCCCAGTGACCTCTGTAGTGTCGTACTCACCGTAAGCAATATCAATAAAACCCTCGTTGTGATCGTGTGGTTTTTGCGTAATGATGCGTACTGCACCTCCACTGGTGTTTCGTCCGTAAAGCGTTCCTTGTGGTCCACGTAGAACTTCGGCTCTTTCAACATCGTAAAGTCTAGTGTTGTTAGCGATTTGCCTGGAAATATAAACTCCATCAACAAACGTTCCTACAGCTGGATCCAATGAAGATATGGACTCATCCTGACCGACACCCCTTAGGAAGTAAGATGCTGCCTGTGGCAAACCTACATTGTTGATCCCAATCATATTTGGTACATTTCTGACCAAATCAATGGTATTGCTAATATTTAAGCGCTCAATTGCATCTGCAGAAAAAACTTGGATAGAGATAGGAACATCTTGCATCAATTCTGATCTTTTTTGTGCAGTAACAACAATTTCTTCAAGCCCACCTTCATCCTGAGCATAATTCTGAAAGCTGAAAGAACTTAAACAGATCATCACAACAGCAAGTGCTGTAAATTTAATTCTTATACTCATCCCTTAACCCCCTCATTTGTTAAGTTAAGTTAAATACTACTATATAATGTATCTAACAATGAATTAATTCAATCAATTCATTGGTTGTTCCTTTCTGCACTGAACACAATATGGACTCATGAGAAGGCAAGTTTGAAGGATATGTTTTTTTGGATGCTTCAGGGGACTCATAATAAAGAAAACTAACCATAGCAATGCCTGCAGGCAAATAACCATCTATGGAAAATCTATTGTTTCCTTCTTTGGGCAATTCATCCAGCTCAATCATTGATTGATCATTTAACGATAGAGCTGCAGCTTTGTATTTGGTATCTTCTGGATAATTAAAAACCCTTGATATTGATCGAATTCTTGATTCTATAATCGTCGCTTTTGTCAATCCAAAATTGTCATGAAAATAATCCTGCATTTCATCCAAAGACTTTCCTGCTAGAATCACAATGAAGGTCTGATCCACAGAACAGCGGGGCTTTGGACTATCAAATTCAGGGACGTTTTTTTTAAACTGAGTAAGATACAGAATTTCATTGGCAGGACCTATAACCTGCATGGCTCTGATATATTTTGTGAAAGAAAGATCAGCTGGTGCACCAATTATTTTGAAAGGGGAATTTTCCAATTCAATGGCAAGTTCATCAACATCCTCAACAATGAGTTCAGCAGCATTCCAGCCTGTACTTTTAAATGCGATATAATTGGATTGATCCGGTTGATGGATAAATCTAAATGAGAAATCATCTGATTTCTCTGGTTGCACAACAACATAGTCTGTGTTTGTTAAAAGATCTGCATTCCATGCAGAGGATTCTTTTGGTGTAATTTGACCTGTTTTAGTGACCCTATACTTTAGAAATTTTTCATAAACCTCAACCATCCGATTCAAGTCAGAGGTTGTAATTGTAACGGCTGTAATTTTTCCCAAGTTTGTCATAAAGTACAAGCAATTCAAAACGTAGAGAATATCACAATATTGGTTTACACTGATCAGAATCAAACAAACAGTTACTAGGGATAATTAGTTGTGAGCTCAATTTCAATATTAGAAGTCGGCCCAAGGGATGGATTGCAAAGTGAACCTGAAATTTTGCCAACCGATATTAAGAAAGAATTTATCGTTAAAACTATTAATGCTGGCATCAAGCAAATTGAGGTAACTAGCTTTGTTCATCCAAAAAAAGTACCCCAAATGGCAGATGCTGAAACTCTAGTTGAAAGCTTGCCAGATAGAGACGATGTTACCTATATTGGACTCATCATGAACCAGAGAGGCTTTGAACGTGCTCGAGACTGTGGTATTGATGAAGTAGGAATGGTGATAGTGAGTACCGATACCTACAATAAGAAAAACCAGGGGGTTAGTACTCAACAATCAATCGATAATTGGTTAAGAATAGCCTCGGATGCAAAATCAGCTGGGATTAGAACCAATGTCGTTATTTCCTGTTCTTTTGGATGTCCTTATGAAGGCGAAGTCGAACCCGAAAAAATAGTAGCCATCGCTGAACAAGTTTTGCAAGGACAACCGGATATTCTTGGTTTAGCTGACAGTGTGGGAGTTGCTGTGCCGACACAAATCAAAAATGTATTTTCCTTGATCAAGGAACTCGATCCAACCATCCCTCTGAGAACTCATTTTCATAATACTAGAAACACAGGTCTAGCTAATGCAGCTGCTGCTGTTGAAGTAGGAGTTTCAATCATTGATGCCTCAACTGGTGGAATAGGGGGATGCCCGTTTGCACCTAAAGCAACGGGCAATATACCAACAGATGACCTTTTGTATATGCTAGACCGTTCTGATGTTACCACTGGAGTTAATCTTAGAGATGTTATAAAAACCACCGAATGGTTAGAATTACAACTTGGCAGAAGTGTCCCTGCCATGCTTCCCAAAGCCGGCATATTTCCAGAGAATGCTGAGATTAATCATCAGTAAAAAATATTATTTTTTATAGCAAATCGTATTCCTCTATTCACAGAGCAGCTTCTGCGTATTACAATATCCACCTGCGATGAAGTGACAAGTTTATTTATCGTATGTAAAAAAACTAGGAGAAAACATGAGCTACCGACTAGGTGTTGATGTAGGAGGCACTTTCACCGACCTTCTTCTTGTCGACGAAAAAACAGGCCGATTATATACAGCAAAAGTACCAAGTACCCCTGAAGATTCATCCATTGGTGTTTTCAACGGAATTACAAGAGTTTGTGATAATGCAGGTATTGACCCCACTGAAATATCTTCAGTTATGCACGGCACAACGGTTGCAACTAACACAATCTTAACTGGCACTGGTGCCAAGGTTGGCCTGATTACCACAAAAGGCTATCGGCAAGTTTTACAAATAGCCCGATCCTTTGTTCCTGGTGGTTTGGGTGGTTGGGTTATATACAATAAAAGCAATCCTTTGGCACCTCTGGGTTTAACCATCGAAGCAGATGAGAGAATCTCTGCATCTGGTGAGATTTTGAGAAAAATAAAAAAAGGAAAGCTTGAAAAAGACATTAAAGATCTTTCAAAGAAAGGCATTGAAGCACTGACAGTTTCATTAATTAATTCATTTGCCAATGACGCCAACGAAAAAGAAATTAAAAAGATTATAAATAAAAAGAAACTATTACCGGGAGTACCAGTCTCGCTCTCCTCAGATATTGCTCCAGAAATGCAAGAGTATGAAAGAACGATTACCACTGTTGCAAATTCCTATGTCAGACCGAAAGTCTCAGAATACGTAAAAAATCTGCAACGAGGATTAAAAAGAAAGATGAAAGATGTGAAATTGCATATCCTCAGATCAGATGGTGGACTGGCTTCTGCCAAAGCCTCTGACAGTAATCCCGTCAACTTACTTATGAGTGGACCTGCTGGTGGAGTATCTGGTGCAATCTGGATTGCACAACAGGCTGGATACGATAATCTGTTGACTTTTGATATGGGTGGAACTTCCACAGATGTTTCACTCGTAAAAAATGGCAGAGCCGCACAAAGTAGAGAAACCTCTGTTGGAGATGTCACAGTACGTGCTTCATCAGTTGATGTCAGGACTGTAGGAGCCGGAGGCGGTTCTATTGCCCATGTACCTGAACTTACAGGTGCACTAAGAGTCGGTCCACAGAGTGCCGGAGCAGAGCCTGGACCTGCTGCATATGATAAAGGTGGAGTTGAACCAACAGTAACTGATGCAAATTTAGTACTTGGTTATATGCCATCTGATGTTCGATTGGGTGGTGATATGATACTCAGGAAAGATCTTGCCAAAGATGCAGTCAAAACAGTTGGTGATGCTTTGGGATTATCTGTTGAAGCTGCAGCAGCTGGGATTTATGACATTGTAAACGAAAACATGTATGGAGCTTTAAGATTGGTATCTGTTGAAAAAGGATACGACCCAAGAGATTTTGCCTTAATTGGCTTTGGTGGAGCAGGTCCCTTGCATGCAAATGCACTAGGGAAACTTACCAATTCATGGCCAGTAATTATTCCTCCTGGACCCGGAGTATTATGTGCATATGGAGATGTAACCACAGCAATTCAAGATGAGGCCTCCATGTCTTTTATCCGACGATTCAGTGATACCAGCAAGAAAGAAGTGGTGCAAATATTTACTGATCTTGCAAAAAAAGCATCAAAAACTCTTGATGCTGAAGGTGTTGCAAAGAAAAGCCGAACTACGACTTATCAGGTAGATATTCGATATCACGGACAAGGTTTGCTACTCACAGTTGATTTTGATTTAAGTGAACTCAGAAGAAATGGGCTGAACGCCATTGGTGCAACATTTGATGAAATGCATGAACAGCTCTTCACATTTGCTCTACCAGCAGAAAAAGAATTAGTGAATTTACGATCAGTAGTCAGAGATAAAGCACTCAGTGTGAAAGCTCCATCTGTACCCAGAGGCAACGATAAACCCTCACGAGCATTTATCTCTAAAACTAAAGTCTTCATGGAAGGCAAAAGTAAGTTCGCTTCACTCTATGAACGCTCAAAATTAAAACAAGGAAATGTCATCAAAGGACCGGCCATTGTCCTGGAAATGGATTCAACTACAGTAGTTTTACCAGGTCACTCAGGCCGAGTGGATAAATTTGGTAACATTCTGATTACACCAGATGCTTAACAGGAGTAACGCATGCCAACAACAATAATTCAAACCAATAACAAACCCTTTAAACGTGTAAAGCTTGACCCAATTACCTTGGATGTTATTGAAAATTCAATGTTTTCAGCTCGCTGGGAAATGGACGCAGTTCTATTTAGGACTGCTATGTCTCCAGGTATCCGAGAACAAGGCGATGAATTTCCAATGATAGCTAACTTAGAGGGAAAAATGGTTGTCGGACAATTTGGAAGCTTCATCTATGGATTTAAAGAAGCCTATGACGGAACTATGGAAGAAGGAGATATGTTTCTGACTACTGATCCATACGCATGTAATGGAGCGGTCAGCCATGTTAACGACTGGTTATTACTCAGACCGATTTTTAAAGACGGTAGACTTATCAGTTATGCGGCTATGTTTGGGCATATGACAGATGTCGGTGGTAAAGTTCCTGGCAGTCTGCCAACAGACGCCAGTCAAATATTTGAAGAAGGCATTAGGGTGCCGCCAACAAAGATCTACAGAAATGATGTCCTTCAAGAAGACATTTTAGAGTTGATCTTACACAACTGCCGTTTGCCACATTGGAATAGAAGTGATTTTAATGCCATTGTTGCCGCAATAAGAATGGCAGAAAAACGAGTCTTGGAAATGGCAGAAAGATTTGGTGATGATATTTATTACTCAGCCCTGGAAGAATTATTGGACAGAAACAAAACCGCAATGGGCAAATTGATTATGAATACAGTGCCTACTGAAAAACAATATTTTGAAGATTATATTTGTGATGACGGTCTTGGTATGGGGCCATATAAAATTAAATGTGCAATGTGGAGAAAAGGCAAAAAAGTAATCTTTGATTTTGAAGGCACGGATCCTCAATCCATCAGTTCTGTTAACTTCTTTTTAAATGAAGAGATGTTTAAGATGTTCTGTGGCGTCTACATGATCATGGTCTTTGATCCAGCAATTATGTTTAATGATGGATTTTACGATTTAATGGAAGTAAAAATTCCAAAGGGTACGCTTTTAAAACCAGTACACCCAGCTGCTTTATCTTGCAGAACACATGCACTGGGAAGAATATTTGATGTCTTGGGAGGCCTCTTAGGTCAAGGCGCTCCCGACTTTCTTTGTGCTGCTGGATTCTCTGACAGCCCCCACCTCATGTATTCAGGTTATGACAAAAAAGGCGAGTGGTATCAACTCTATATGATAGGATTCGGTGGCGTTCCAGCCAAACCAATGGGTGATGGTCCTGACGGTCATTCGCTCTGGCCTAGTTTCACTAATGTACCCAATGAATTTCTAGAAAGTTATTTCCCACTAGTCATAGAAGAGTATTACACAGTTCCTGATAGTGGTGGCGCTGGATATCATCGAGGAGGAAATGCACTTTGCACAACCTACAAATTTTTAGAACCTGGAGAAGTTTCTATACATGATGACCGCTGGCTTACTTACCCATGGGGAGTCAATGGAGGTCATCCAGGTGCCCGTAGTACTAAAACATTGGTGAGAAGCAATGGAGACACAGAATTACTCCAATCGAAATGTGATCGCATCAAAGTTGAGGATGGTGACATTCTCTATCATGTAACTTGGGGAGGAGGTGGATGGGGAGATCCATATACAAGAGAAGCAGAAAGAGTCGCATTTGATGTTGATGCTGGCCTAGTGACCAGAGAAGGTGCTAAGAAAAATTATGGAGTTGTACTCAGTAAAGATTGTGCGGTTAATAAATCAGCCACAACACAGCTTAGAAAAAGAATGTCGAAATCTCGTGGAAAAACAAAACTTTTTGATAAAGGATTCACAAGTATTACTGAGCTTAAACAACGGTGCAAAGAAGAAACCGGACTGGAACCACCTGCAACTCCAAAATTCCAGAAATGGATGTTAGAAGCCTAACCCTGATCAATCGACAGATATAGATAAACTATTCTTTGGTATCGTGGTTGTAGATATGGACGTCCCTTTGAGGATAAGGGATTGAGATTCCTTCCGCATCGAATCTTTTCTTAATCTGTTCCAAAATTGAGTATTTAACACTCAAAACATCGGAAGACTTTACCCAAGGCCTCACAATAAAATTAATGCTATTGTCGGCCAATTCTGAAACTGCAATCCTAGGTTCTGGTTCTTCAAGAATTCTCTCATCCTGATTGAGGATGTCCTGCAGTATATCTTTTACTTTGTCTATATCATCTTCGTAACCGCAACTAGCAATAATGTCAACACGACGTGTCTCCTGTCCTGTGTAGTTGATAATGCTACTATCCATGATGGTTCCATTTGGAACAACAACTACTTTGTTATCAGGTGTTTTAAGGACTGTAGAGAAAATTTGAATATCCAAAACAGTACCTGCAGCAGACCCAGCTTCGATATAATCTCCAACTTTGTAAGGTCTAAAAATAACAATCAGTATACCGGCTGCGAAATTAGCTAAAGAACCTTGTAAAGCAAGACCAATTGCCAAACCAGCTGCACCGAGCATAGCGATGATGGATGTGGTTTCAATGCCCAATTGATTGATGGCAGCAATAAATATAATCACCATCAACAAGGTGTTGAGGAGGTTGGCAACAAATATTCTTACTGTTTCTTCAACTGTTGTCTTCTCAAGCGCTGATTTTATGATCTTTAAAAGAAGTTTAACAACCCATCGGCCAACAAAAATGATCAACACTGCATAAAGAAGGCGTAAGCCAAAGTCTGCAGCAATTTGGGTGATCGAGTTGATTATTTCAGTTGTATCCATATCAAGGTATCCATATTGTATTAGTT
>CAZWGB010000011.1:0-33326 GCA_964633465.1 uncultured Woeseiaceae bacterium
CGCCAATAAGTGTTGCCATCCCCATTGGCATCAGAATTTTTGATGAACTCATATTCGTTTTGCGGGCGACAGCAATCAGAGCAGGTATCAAAATAACCACAATGGGGGTGTTGTTGATGAAAGCACTGGTGAATGCACCGAAGAATAACACACCTAGAAATGAAATCTTTGGGTGCTTGATCCACGATTTGGATAAGAAAACAACAAGCGGTTGCAAAGACCCGCTGATTTCAATTGCTTTGCCTATGGCTAGAAGCGCACAAATGGTAACCAAAGCCTCATGACCGAAACTGGAAAAAAAGAAATAGGCAGGATCGATAGATACCCCATTGACCTCATACGGAAAAAAATAAAACATAGAAATCATCACAACCAATATGAAGAGCCCCGTTGTTTCTATAGGAATCCAATCCCGAGAGAACAGATAAAGCCCGATAATGGTAAAGACCATGACAGCTATTGCATGTAGACTTAGTGGTTCTATAATCATTTGTATTTACAACTTTTTTTCATCTTTTTACGTAAGAATTTATTAGCATGAACACCGCCTTTCTAGATTATAAAACTGTGGACCCCGGTGATCTAGACATATCTCCCTTAAGAAACATTGCCCCAAACCTAATCCTTTATGACAAAACGGCTGCAGATGAGGTAAATAAAAGGATTCAGGATGCTGAAATTATCATTATCAACAAAATTAAACTGGATGCTGCCACCCTCTACCAAGCAAAGAAAGTAAAATTGATCTGCTTGGTCGCAACAGGGACTGACAATGTTGATTTGGTAGCCGCAAATAAACAAGGAATTACCGTTTGCAACATTAAGAACTATTGCACAGACTCAGTAGCACAACATGTGGTTCTTTCAATGTTGGCCCTCAGTCACCATTTTGACGAATATCAAGTTTCATTGAAACAGGGATTGTGGCAAAAAAGTGAGCAATTTTGTTTATTGGAATACCCAATAACAGAGTTAAGCTCAAAAACCCTGGGCATAGTCGGTCTGGGGGTGCTGGGAACCGCTGTTGCCAAACTAGCCGTGTCTTTTGGCATGCGGATTCTTGTTGCTGAAAGCTTCAGGCCTGAGAACGGCAATAAAAACAACGAGCAGCAAAAACCGGAATTTAAAAGGGTTTCATTCCAAGATTTAATTGCTCAATCGGATGTGATTTCATTGCATTGCCCACTGACGGCAGAAACCAAGAGCTTGTTTGACCTCCAGGCTTTTAAAACGATGAAAAAGAATGCCCTATTGATCAATACTGCCCGGGGCGGATTGATTAACGATGAAGCCCTGTTGCACGCTCTTGAAAATAAATTGATAGCAGGAGCGGCTCTTGATGTCCTTGATCGTGAGCCTCCCGCAGCAAACCATCCATTGTTAACCAGCGGCTTGCCTAATTTAATAGTCACGCCCCATATTGCATGGGCAGCAAAGGAAGCGAGACAAAGGTCTTTGGATGAGATCGCAAAAAATATTGCTTGCTATTTAGAAGGCGAGCCAAGAAACGTGGTAACAGGTTGAGAAATTTATTCCAGGCAATTATGTCCCTTGGAATCTGAATACTTATTTTTTTGACAGAATATATCTTAATAATATAGTCTTATATCTATATTCTAAATCGTTATATTATGGATTAGATAGCCTTGAAGAAGTTATACAGACTTTTTACAGATCATCCGACATCATTAAATGAATCCTATTTTGAGCATCTGGTTTGTGCTTTTTCTTTTGCAACAAGAATGATTATTGCAGGCTTTGCCTGCTTAATTCATTCTATTTTCCCTTTTTTATTTGTGAATACAGGAAGCTCAACTATTGAATCTCTCCATGTTGAAATGAGTGATAGATCAAATAATGAATCAAAAACAACTGTTCAAGAATCTGAGCCGAATCATATACTGCAAACAGATTAAATAGTTCTAATAGCCTAATTAAGGATCCCTAAGAGTTAATAAAGGTGGGGCATAAACAGCTTCTCTCACAGCTATCATGCCTACACAACCAATACAGATTGCACCAAAAATCAAGCCAGTGGTTAACACCAAGATATTTGGTGAATAATTCAATTCAAAAATTTGGGTTGATAAGAATCCGGAGATAAATACCGCGCCAATGGCAGCTGTCAATCCGGCACCAATGCCAATGGCAAAAAATTCGGTAGCAATGGATTGAAAAATTTTCGATCGTTTTGCTCCAATCGTATGCAGCAGAGCACTTTCGTATCTCCTTTGGTCTGCACTGGCAAAAATTGTAGCCACCAAGGTCAGAGCCCCTGCGAGTAAAGCCAAAAGAAACATATACTGGACGGCCAAAGATGCTTTATTCAGAATTGTTTTGATTTGATTGAGAGCGCTATTTAAGTCGATGCTGGTCACGGTTGGGTAACGAGACAAAAATTCATCAACAAGCTGTTCGTTCCCATCTGGTATGTTGATACTGGTAATAAAGGATTGAGGCAATTCTCTTGCCACCATGGGAGAGAGAACAAAAATAAAATTGGGCTGAAAGCTCTCCCATTTAATGCGTCTCAGGCTGGTCACGGTAACCTCTAAATCCATTCCAGCGGCATTGAAAGTAAGTTGATCGCCAACTCCGATGCTCAAGGATTCCGCAACTCCCTCATCTACGGAAACCGCCTGAATGCTCTCACCCTCATTACCCCACCATTCACCCGCAGCAATGCTATTGTTGTCAGGCAATTGAGCGTACCAGGTGATGTTCGCTTCTCTCTCTATCATGCGCCCGGAATCTGTTCCCTGATTGGATCCGCTATTGACTTCCAGCAGCCTGCCTCTGATCAGGGGCGTAAATTTTATTGCTTGGCCAATACGGGGAGTAAGGAAGTCTGCAATGCCGTCAAGCTGGGAGCCTTGGATATTAAAAAAGAAATGGTTTGGGGTCTCTTCTGAAAGACTCTGCTTCCAGGAGTTAATCAGGTCCGATCTGGTCTCGGTCAACACCATCAATGCCATAAGAGACAAGCCAAAAACAACCAGATGCAGTATGCTCTCACCTCGCCGCTTGCTGATGTTCTTTAGCCCGAGTTTCCAGCCAATACCAATCTGGTTCTCAAAAAATGAGCAGCCTTTTACCATCAGTGCGCCCAAGCAAAAGAGGCTTAACCCAACCAAAAAAAGACCGATAATGATGGTCGAGACAAGTGAAAAATCAGCAAACAGAATGCTTAGGAAAAACACCAAGGCAACAATGGCCACAGCGTTGATGAAAAAACTGCTTTTATAATCCAGCCTGAGGTCGTTGCGTAGGACTCTGATGGGTTGGGAAACCCTTAGTTGCTGCAGGTAAGGGGCAACGGTGCCGACAATAAGACATGATGCGGTCAGCAAAGCAAACCAAATCGGCTGCAATGATGGGCCTGGAAGATCCGAATCAATAATTCCCTTCAGCAAATCAACAAGTATGTATTGAATCATCCAACCGACACCGACACCCACAGTTGTTGCCAATAAAGTCATCAGTAACAATTGGCCAATCAGTGCAGATAAAACAAACCCCTGTGTGGCTCCAAAAATTTTCATTAAGGAGCAGTTGAAAATATGGCGTATGGCAAATCTTCTTGCGGAGATCATAGCTGCGATGGCAGCAATGATAATTGTCACCAAGCCGGCCAAGCTAAAGTACCTGTTGGACCGATCCAACGTCCTGCCCAGTTGTTGGCCAATATTTTCAATTCTTTGAATTCTGACTTCCGCCGGTAAATCTTGGAGCTCATTGACAAAGTTATCTATTTGCTTTTCAGGTCCGGAATACAATTGTCGATAAACAACCCGACTTCCAGGTTGGATAACTCCCATTGCATCCAGATCTTCAATGTTGGCAATGACGGTGGGTGCAAAAGTAAGAAAACCGTCATTGCGATCAGGAAAATCGACTAGCACGGCTGAAACTGCAAAACGCTCGTTACCAAGGGTAATGGAGTCACCTTTGGAAATGTTAAACCGATCTATCAGGCTCTGTTCCACCCAAATATTGCCTCTCATTGGCGAGCCTGTTGACTTCTCAATATTTTGCCCATTCAAATCGAGCAGTTTAAGTTTACCTCGCAAGGGGTATCCAGGGGTTGTCGCCTTGATTGAAGACAACACACTATTGCCGTCATGGAGCGTCATACTTAAGAACGAAATCGTTTCTGCAGTATTCAATTCTTGCGCTTTTGCAATTGATAAATACTTTGGTCCAATGGGCGCGGTAGATCTTAAGGTAACATCAGCGGCCAGAACGACGGCAGCTTGCTGTTTGATTGACAGCCGCAGACGATCCCCCAAAAAGGTAACCCCCGTGATCGCGCTAACTGCGAGAGCAATGGATAAGAAAAGCAAAAAAAGGTCGCTGTTTTTTAAGTCTGCTGGGAAACGTTTGATCCCATACAACAAGCCTTGCATCATTGAATTCGACCTTCATCAAGCTGGTAGGTTAATTCACAGCGACCGGCCAATACCGGATCATGAGTGACCAGAATCAAAGTGGTGTCAGATTCCTGGTTTATAGAGAACAAAAGCTCTCCGACTGATTGGGTACTAACTTTATCTAAATTACCTGTGGGTTCGTCCGCAAACAAAATCGTTGGTCTCGTTACAAACGCTCTAGCTATTGCTACCCGTTGTTTTTCACCGCCTGATAATTGGTTAGGAAGATGGCTTGCCCTTTTTTTTAAACCCACTCTTGTCAGTGCTTTCAGTGCCTTTTGCTTCGCTTGTCTATCGCCTTTTATCTCAAGCGGTAACATTACATTTTCAACCGCTGAGAGTCTGGATAGAAGATGGAAAGACTGGAAAACAAACCCAACTTTCTCACCTCGTATTTGCGCTCTGGTATCCTCATCCAAAGAAGTAATTTCTTGATCTGCCAACCAGACTTGACCCTTGGATGGCAAATCAAGTCCTGCCAGGATAGCCAATAAACTTGTTTTACCTGAGCCAGAAGGACCAACAATTGAAATTGCTTGGCCTTGATGCACGGTTAAATTTATATCACTAACTATGGTCAAAACACCTTCTGGACTGTTGACTTCTTTGGTGATATTTTTTGCTTTTAACAAAGGTATTTTCAAAATGTTCCGTCGTTTGTTTTTTGTTATTGTTTTGGTCGTTGCTTCAACAGCAACTCATGCTAGCATTTCGAATTCAGATGATTCAACTATCTTGATCATTGGAGACAGTTTAACTGCCGGGCTTGGGGTAGCTTACAATCAAGCATGGCCTTCTTTGCTCCAAGACAGATTAAACAAAGACGGTTTTTCTATTCAAGTGGTTAATGCTGGCATCAGCGGAGATACCACCGCTGGAGGAGCTGAACGTTTACCTAATTTATTGAGAAAACACTCGCCAAATATTGTGGTCATAGAACTTGGTGGCAATGATGGGCTTAGAGGTACGTCAATCAATTCGATAGAAATTAATTTACGTTCAATGATTGAGGTTACTCTTGATCAAGGCGCCATAATATTATTAATCGGGATGCAACTCCCCCCTAATTATGGAAATGTCTATGCAGCATCCTTTCAAAACCTCTTTCCCAAATTGGCAGGTGAATATGGCATAGGTTTGGTTGAAAGACTTATACAAAGAATGATGAATGAGGTTTGGCAACAAAATTTAATGCAGAGGGATGGTATTCACCCAAATGCTGAAGGGCATATCGAAATAGAAAAGATTGTTTGGGATTCATTACAGCCACTATTGTGATCAATATGTTTGGGCGAACCTATAAAAAAACCATTATTATTTTGGCCATTTTCAATCTATCTGCTTGCTCTGTAGTGGGTGATCTGTGGTACGAAAGAATGGATCAATTTATTGCCAATCAACTTTTAGAATATGCAAATTTTTCAAACAACCAAGAAAGTTATATCAGGAAAGTCACAAAGGAATTTAAATACTGGAATGCAAAAAACGAATTACCACAATACAAAAAAC
The DNA here is from genome assembly GCA_964633465.1 of uncultured Woeseiaceae bacterium. Classification (GTDB taxonomy): domain Bacteria; phylum Pseudomonadota; class Gammaproteobacteria; order Steroidobacterales; family UBA11654; genus DTSX01. The sequence continues at coordinate 5,940 of CAZWGB010000011.1, forward strand.
TGCTCCAGCAATTTAGTCTTTTGGGTGAAGAAACAGTTGTAAGTGATATAGATAATATTTATCAAAAAGGAGTGATCCTTAGTAATAGAAATAGAGATTTTTTTACCTCTCATTTTATCGACTTTTCAAAAACACTCACAGAAAAGCAAGTTAAAGAAATCTCAATACATCTTGATGAGCTAACAGAAGAAAGGATATTTAAACTTAAAAAAGAAACAAAAAAATACCAGGATACGCTGGAAAAAACTTTTGTAAGATTCTTTAGGCTGATGGGTGTCAAGCTCAACAAGGAACAAAAAAATACCATCCAGTTTTCTTCTTCTGGGTTAGAGGACAGAAGATATCAGTTAATTAATAACCGCATAAAATGGAATGAGGAATTTGTGAAAATACTTGCCTCAAGAAACGATGAGAGCTTCGAAGTGCAATTAACCAACCACATCAACACACTCAACCCTGAAGACAAATATACGAGAACTGTGATCAACCAGATTACCGCAGAAATCATTGCTTCACTTGATGAAAAACAGAGAGCAAGATTTCAAAAAAGACTAGGGGTGTTTGAAAATTCGATCGATCAGGTTCTGGCAAAAAATTTAAGTCTTTAATTCAAGACTTCTCTAAATAGAATTGAGAATTGTTTCCTGGATCAGTTCTGCTGCTTGTCTGGGATTCGTAGCATTTTTGATCGGACGCCCAACCACGATATGATCTGCCCCTCTTTGAAATGCCTGTTCTACAGTAACTATTCTTTTTTGGTCATCAGTAGATCTATTTTCTACTGGACGAATGCCAGGGGTTACAATCAGCAACTTATCACTCACCTCGTCCCTGATGTATTCAAGCTCCATACCAGAAGCAACAATTCCATCACAACCTGAGCTGAAAGCTCTTTTGGCTCTAGAGACTACAAGTTCTCGGACATCACATGCAAATCCCAAATCTTTAATATCGCCTTCATCCAAACTAGTCAATGCGGTTACAGCAAGAATTTTTAAATCGCCTTTCTCTGCAGCTGCTGCCTCCATCATGCCTTGATTCCCGTGAATGGTTGTGAAATAGGCACCCCTTTGACTTAAGCGCTTAACTGCTTTGGACACTGTCGCTGGAACATCGAACAGTTTTAAATCAACGAACACTTTTTTCTCGTTTCTTACCAGCCAATCAAGGAGATCAAAATATTCGCCGGTCATCATTAATTCCATGCCAATTTTGTAGAACGTAACAGCGTCTGCCAGCTCGTTAACCAATGCTTGAGCCTGATCCACCTCAGCAACATCGAGGGCAAAAATTAAACGGTCCTTTGTATTGATATTCATATCAAGAAACTCGAAGTATGCTGAGCAGTTCCTCTTGAGAATAATCTGCAGTTAGAAATGCCTCACCAATATTTTTTAATAAAACCAGTTGTATATTTCCATCTTTGACTTTTTTATCGCTTTTCATGGCAACCAGTAATTCATCTGGATCCATTTTTGGTAATGATATTGGTAAATGAGATGCCTTCAAGATTTTCTCAATGTTCTGAACATCCTCTGGTTTGATGAGTGACATCTTTTCGGACAAACGAGCAGCCAAGACCATGCCTACAGCAACTGCATCTCCATGTGTCCAATTGCCGTAACCGGTAAGTTTTTCAATAGCATGGCCAAATGTATGACCAAAATTAAGTAAGGCTCTAACTGATTGCTCTTTTTCATCTTGAGCAACTATTGCTGCTTTAATGGCACAAGAGCGTTGGATGGCATATTCAGTCACTGCATGATCATTGGTTAAAATATGTTGAATATTTTTCTGCAGCCACTGAAAAAATTCTCCATCATGGATGAGCCCGTATTTTATAATTTCCGACAATCCTGCTGAAATTTCAGTTGCATTTAGCGTATCTAAAAATCTGCTGTCACAAATTACGCATTTAGGTTGATGAAAACTTCCTATCAAGTTTTTGCCAGATTTGTGGTTAACAGCAGTTTTTCCTCCCACCGATGCGTCGACTTGGGCCAATAATGTTGTAGGTATTTGTATACAATTAATGCCCCTCATAAAGATGGATGCTGCAAAGCCCGTTATATCTCCAACTACTCCTCCTCCTAATGCTATTAATGTGGAATCTCTTCCAAATCCCTCTTCCATTAGCCAATCAATGATTTTGTGTACATTTTTAAGTTTTTTCTCCTGTTCTCCATCAGGAAGAATGTATTCAATAACATTCTTGTTGGAGAAGAGGTCAGATATCTCTTTTAAGTACAGTGGGGCAACAACCTCATTGGTTACAATTGCAATATCTTTTCCAGTTATATGGTCGTCGTAATTGTCAAGCGACAAGCTGGCTCTCTCGCCTATGAAGATTGGATAACTATTGTCCCTAAGGTTTACTGTTTCGATGTGCATCAAAATTCTCTATGACCTGCTTTGCCAGGCTACGGGGATTGTGTCCCTCAGTGTCAACAATCGTATCAGCAATTGACTCGTATAGGCCTTTTCTTTTTTGCATTAGTTCTTGGAGCTTCTGCTTGGGCTCCACGTTTTGCAACAAAGGTCTTTTGCTGTTGGGTTTTGCCCTCAAGACTTGATCCTCAATACTCGTTTCCAAATACACAACAAAACCATTGTTTGCCAAACAACGACGATTATTTTCCGATTCTATTGCCCCACCTCCAGTTGCTAAAACAATGTTTTTCTTTTGTGTTATTGATGCCACGAGTTTTTCTTCCCGTTTGCGAAACCCTCTTTCACCCTCAACATCAAAAACATATGAGATATCAACTCCTGTGCTTGCTTCAATTTCATGATCTGTGTCAAGAAATTCTTTGGCCAAGGCTTTAGCGATAATTACACCAACACTGGTCTTACCAGATCCCATGGGGCCTATGAGAAATATATTTTTGTTGTTTTCTAGCATTGTTTCTAAAAAGTTTAAGGTTACAAAAACCTTTTTATTTTAAGGCATAAAATAGAGGATTGTCTTTAAAACTGAATGTTTTTTGCTTAGCGCTGATCCAAGGGAATGTAATTTCTTTGTTTGGGCCCTAAATAAAGTTGCCTCGGCCTACCAATTCTTAAATTAGGGTTGGCCATCATTTCACACCAATGTGTTGCCCAGCCTACAGTTCTTGCCAATGCAAACATAACTGTGAACATTTCTTTTGGAAGACCCAAGGCTTGGTAAATAATGCCTGAATAAAAGTCTACGTTTGGATAGAGGTTACGATCAATGAAGTACCCATCATTCAGGGCAATCTCTTCCAACTCTAGAGCCAATTCAAGCATTGGGTTGTTTCCATCATTCAATTCGTCTAAAACTTGATGACATGATGCTCTAATTATCGTAGCTCTTGGGTCGTAATTTTTATAAACACCATGACCGAAACCCATGAGCTTAAACGGGTCATTTTTATCTTTGGCTTTTGCAATAAAATGCTTGATTCTGTCCTTAGATTGAATCTCATTAAACATTCTTACAACAGCTTCATTTGCACCGCCATGTAATGGGCCCCAGAGAGCAGCAACCCCAGCAGAAATAGCAGCATAAGGATTGGTTCCTGAGCTCCCAGTTAAACGTACAGATGACGTGCTGCAATTTTGCTCATGGTCAGCGTGTAAAATTAATAAGACATCTAGGGCTTTGGAAAAAACAGGGTTTTTCTCATAATTGGCATTACTGCCAAAAAATAAATTTAAAATGTTCGCAGAATAGTTGAGCTTCTCTTCGTAAGAGCCTACTGTTTTTTTGTTTATATGATTCAATATTGTGGCTGCCAGCATGGGCATCTTACCAAGGATTTGAAAGAAAAATGCTTCTCGATCTTCGGGATCTCTTATGTTGATCTCATTGTGGTAAATGGTTGATAAAGAGGCCACTGATGTCATTAGCATACTCATTGGATGGGCGTTTTCTGGAAAGGTAAGTAAGAGATTTCTCACGCTTTTTTCTAGAATCATGTTGTCTTTAACCTTTAAGCGAAAATCATCAAGTTGATCGCTGGTAGGTAATTCACCATGATATAAAAGATAAGATACTTCTAGATAGGTGCTGTCTTGAGCGAGTTGCTCAATTGGATAACCACGATATGATAATACGCCTGCTATACCATCAACATAAGTTACATAGCTCTCGCAACTTGCTGTTGAGCGATAAGACGGATCAAATGTGTACATGCCGGTCTCAGCGGTGAATTTTTTTAAATCAACAACATCCGCTCCCACCGATGATTTCTTGATATCCAAGTCTACCCGGTCACCGTTGTAGAGAAGATCAATGCTTTTATTTTCTTTACTCACTGGTTTTCAAAAAAGGAACAAAGCTATTCTTCATAGATAAAATGGCTTTATTCTTTGGCCCCGTAACGTCGTCTAAATTTATCAACTCTACCAGCTGTATCCACAATTTTTTGCTGGCCGGTATAAAACGGATGACAGGCTGAGCAAATTTCGATACTCAAACTTTCCTTTAGTGTTGATTTAGTTTGAAAGATGTTGCCGCATGAACAGGTAACAGTTATTTCATTGTAAGCTGGATGTATGTCTTTTTTCACTATAAATCTCTGAATTTCTATCCTAGGAATGCATTATATCCTATGCTTCTTTTTCAGGCACGCAAGCATAACCACTAGATAATGAATTTTCAAGAAATTCCAGTTACAGGTATGTAATTGGTTGGGATATTTTATCCACAAATTCTGTGGATAACTTTGTGGATATAATTGCTGCTGTCACTCAAAAGCCAATTTTTACAAGATCGGGTCAATTTGTATAAAAAATCAGCAGTTTTTTATATTTTATATATATTTCATATACTTATTAAGAAATATTATTGTAACCGATTTAAATTACTTGCTATCTTTATAATAAATTTTCCATGTACATTTGGTCTGTGGGTAAATTTTCACTATTTTTAAAGCTGTTTTGTAAAACATTCCATTTTAAGATCAAAGGTTTATTGCAATAACTATGGTTCAGCGTATCTTTAGTTAAAGTTTTTAACTGTTTACCAGATAAGATTTTAAAGATCGAATTGCCTTACCTCTGTGACTTATTGTATTTTTTTGATCAGAATTAAGTTCCGCAGCAGTTAGGTTGGATTGAAAATCTACAAAAATAGGATCGTAACCAAATCCATTCTTGCCTTTTCTCTCTTTGGCAATGTAGCCTTCCCACTCCCCTACAAAAAAAATAGGTTGATCAAGATTGTCTGCTCCTAAAAAAGCAATGACGCATCTAAATCTTGCTGTCCTTTTTTCACTGGGTATGTTCTGCATTTCTCTGAGCAACTTATCGACGTTGTCATCGTCCGATGCATTGGCTCCAGCAAATCTTGAAGAATAAACTCCTGGCTGATTATCAAGTGCCGCAACCTCAAGCCCGGAATCGTCCCCTATAACAGGAAGACCGGTAATGTCGAAGACAGTTTTAGCTTTTAACAAAGCATTTTCATGAAAGGTTGCTCCTGTTTCTTCAATTGGGGGTATATCAAACGTTTGTTGTGGGACCAGATGAAACTGATTGCCTAACAATATTTGAATTTCTTCTACTTTATTAAGGTTAAAGGATGCCAGCACTATTTTTTCAAAACACACAAAATTAACATTACAATACAAGTAGGTTTGATACAGTTATTAATTATATATTATTAATAATTTTTTATGGTTAACAAAAACGGAAATCTAATAGTTATATCCGCTCCTTCTGGCACGGGAAAAACAACCATTGTTAAACAATTAATGCTAAAAAATAAAAATATCAAGGCCTCAGTTTCTTACACAACCAGAAATATACGGCCCAATGAAACCAATGGTCTTGATTATGTTTTTGTTACATTACAAATCTTTGAATCAATGATTATACAAAACATGTTTCTTGAATTTGCCAATGTATTTGGCCATTACTACGGTACGCCAACAAAAGAAACGTTGGAAGCATTAAACCAAGGCCAGACAATAATTCTTGAAATTGATTGGCAAGGAGCAGAACAAATCCGTATAAAACAACTGGGGTCTATGTCAGTGTTTTTGTTGCCTCCCTCAAAAGAGGAATTGAAAAAGAGGCTAACCGATAGAGCAACGGATTCTTCAGACCAAATAGAACTACGTTTTCAAGAAGCCATAAAAGATATTGAGCAATACAGCAATTTTGATCGGGTGATTGTCAATAATGACATTGACTCTACTTGTGAAGAGATTATGTCATTTGTTAACAACTCTCATGCTTCAGAACCAGCTGTTAATAAAGAAGCACTTGCAGTCATAAAAAGTTTTATCTAATTCTAGGGTCAAAAAATTTGACTTATTTTTGGAAGTGAGTAGCCTTAGCTCCTCTTCATTATTTTATAAGAAAAAAATGGCTCGAGTAACAGTGGAAGATTGTCTTGAAAATGTTGATGGCATTTTCAATTTAGTAAAAATAGCCTCAAAGAGAGCAAGAAGAATTGCCAATGGAGGGGAGACATTACTCGAAGACGAAGAAAATGATAAACCCACAGTTCTTGCTTTAAGGGAAATTGCTGAAGGACATTTAGACAATGCCCTGTTCCACGCTACAGAAGATGATCTAGAAAAAGAACTTGCAGAAGAGTTGGCCAAATCCATAGAAGAATAAGCATATTCGTCACTATCTCTCACGATACTATCAAAAAAAATTTCTAGAGCATCACTCTTGATTCAATAATTCTTTTGGCGAAATAACGCTAGAAGATACCCTTTAAACTATTCCTTAAGTAAAATAGAGAGTGACAAATAGTTATTTTGGCATGGAACAATTCTTAGAAAAAGCAGCAGTAATGCTGGATCAAAAACCATCTAAGCCTATGAAGCAGTTAATGGGTGATTTGGTTTATCTCGGTGCTACTGATCATCAACTGATCAAGAAAGCTTATGTCTATGCCAGTATTGCCCATGAACATCAATCTAGGAGAACTGGGGAGCCGTATATTCACCATCCTGTTGCAGTCGCTAAAACACTTGCGGAACTTCATCTAGACAAAGAATCCATTGCCGCTGGGTTACTTCATGATGTTTTGGAAGACACGAACTTAAGCACTGATTTCATAACCAAAGAATTTGGAGTAGAAATATTATCTTTGGTTGATGGTGTAAGTAAATTGGATCAAATAGAGTACGAAGACACTCATCAGGCACAAGCAGAAAATTTTAGCAAAATGATGCTTGCAATGGTTAAAGATATCAGAGTAATTTTAATTAAGTTGGCAGACAGGATGCATAATATTCAAACTCTAGATGCATTGGAACAAAAAAAACAATTTAAAATAGCCCGAGAAACACTTCAGATTTATGCTCCAATTGCAAATCGCCTAGGCATTTATCAAATGAAAACTTTCCTGGAGCGCGAGGCGTTCCGTTATGCCTACCCTTATCGACATAAAATCTTGAAAAAAGCATTAAAACGTAAAGCTGGAAACCAAAAACGAACGCTTAAAATAATTACTGGAAGAATTCGTAGAAATCTAAAAAAATCAAGCCTTGATGCGGAAATTCGGAGTCGAGAAAAAGCATTGTTCAGTATTTACAATAAAATGAAAAAAAGAAACCTGTCATTTGACCAAGTCATTGACGTATATGGATTAAGGGTCGTCGTTGAAGATGTGGAACAGTGTTACCAAGTTTTAGGTGTGGTGCACCAAATCTACAAACCTATTGCAGGAAAATTCAAAGACTACATTGCCATTCCACGAATCAATGGCTATCAATCCTTACACACAAGCTTGCTGGGACCTAATGGCACCCCAATCGAAGTTCAAATTCGAACGAAAGCCATGGATAAAGTTGCAGAGTCGGGAATTGCCGCACACTGGAAATATAAATTGGATGATTCTGAAGGTGTTACTCCTCAAATCAAAGCAAGGGAATGGCTTGCAACCATCAAGGAAATTCAAGGAACCGCCCATCCTGAAGAATTTCTTGAAAGCATTAAAGTCGATTTATTCCCTGACAAGATCTATGTATTTACTCCCAAGGGAAAGATTTTGAGACTGCCGATCAATTCAACCTGTGTTGATTTTGCATACGCTATTCACACTGATGTTGGTAACAGTTGTATAGGCGCTACAGTTGACCGAGTGCAAGCGCCTCTTAGAACCATTTTAAAAAGCGGACAGACCATTAACATCATGACATCGAAGTACTCTAATCCAGATCCCAGCTGGTTAAGTTTTATTACAACCGCGAAAGCCAGGCACAATATTAGAAACTACCTGAAGAAACTCAATGCTGCTGAAACAATTACCCTGGGTAAACGACTCTTTAACAATGCCCTGACAACGCTTGGAAAAAAACAACGAAACATCCCCAAAAAACAAATCAATAATCTTTTGACTGACATGGCATTTACCAATACGGAAGAGTTGTACGAAAGTATTGGACTGGGTAATAAAAACCCGATACTTATGGCTCAAATTCTCCTTGGCGAAATGGAGGAAAAAATTCAAGACAAAAATCATGCTCCTTTGTTAATCAAAGGCACTGAAGGAGTCTCAATATCGTTTCCAAAATGTTGTACCCCCATACCAGGCGACACCATTATTGGTCATTTAAGCACCCAAAGAGGACTGGTGATACATAGAAGAAATTGTGCTCAAGTGGCTAATTTCAACAAACAGGGTAGTCGTTGGATTGGCACACAGTGGAGTGATGACATCCAACACACTTTATCCACAGAAATCATGGTTCATGTCTTGCACCAACCTGGTTCATTTGCTGAGGTTGCTGGTTCAATAGCGGACAAAGGCTGCAATGTTGAACAAGTAGCTATTTCTAAAGAATACGAAGATGATACTGTGGATTTGTTGTTTTTAATACAAATCAAGGATCGTCAAGAATTAGCCGTAGTGATGCGAGAAATTAAGAGCTTGAAAAATGTTTTAAAAGTTTCTAGGAATCTTCATTAATAAAGCTATGAATAAAAAAATAATATCTTCATCAAAAGCACCTCCCTCACTAGGCCCATACTCTCAGGCAGTTTGGGCAAATAATCTGTTGTTTCTCTCGGGACAAATTCCATTGAACCATCTGGGTGAATTGGTTGTTGGGAGCATCGAAAAACAAACGGAACAAGTGTTTTCAAACATTAATGCAATCATCAAACAATCAGGTGGAACGTTGGATGATGTAATCAAGCTTAGTGTATTTGTCACAGATTTGGGTAATTTTGAGGCCATAAACAGTGTTATGGAGGCCTTGTTCTCGGAACCCTATCCTGCAAGAACCACCATCGAAGTGAGCGCTTTGCCAAAAAATGCAGCCCTCGAAATAGAGGCATTGGTGAATATTGATCCTGATCAAAAAGGTTGATTCTGTATCGTTTTAGCAACCAAAATTGGTGCCGACTTAATCGACCTCAGGGGTGTTGGCCCAGCTCTGGTCTCTAAGCTGAAAAAATTAAATATACTCAGCCAATACGATTTATTGTTTTTGTTGCCAATACGTTATGAGGACAAAACTTCCTTAAAAAATATCAGTGGTCTTGCGCCTGGCCAAAAAGCCTTAATTCAAGGAAGGGTTGTGATGACAACGGTTGTTTACAGAGGTCGAAGAATGTTGATCAGTCAAATATCAGATGATACCGGCATCATAACTCTGCGCATGTTCCACTTCTCCAAACAGCAATCAAAGCAGTTAGCAAAAAACACCCTTGTCCGTTGCTTTGGTGAGGCTAGAAAAACAACATCTGGATTGGAAATGATTCACCCAGAATATCAAATTATAAACCCGAAGAAGCCTTTGCCCCTGGAAACTGGGCTGACTCCAATATATCCAACAACAGAGGGCTTGCAACAAGGCAGGTTGCGGAAAATAATCCGTGTTGCACTGGAACGACAAATCGATTCCATACCAGAATTGTTGCCCGATTCCATAGTCAAAGAATTGGGCTTGGTACCCTTGGCAGAAGCGCTCAAAGAAATCCATCAACCATCTGAAAAAACCACCGTCAATGAGCATGAAAATCTGTTTAAAAAAAGGCTGATTATTGAAGAATTGTTGGCAAATCAATTGGCTATGAAGCGGCTCAAAAGACGAACAAAAAAAGAGAACGCAAAGTCCCTTGCGAAACCTTTTTTAAAAGAATCACTCATTTTAGCACTGCCTTTTGAGCTCACAAAAAGTCAATCCAGGGTTGTGGAAGAAATTGAAGAGGACCTGAAAACAAACCGCCCAATGATGCGTTTGTTGCAAGGAGATGTGGGATCGGGAAAAACAATTGTTGCTGCACTGGCTATGTTAATTGCAGTTGGTAGCAAGCAACAGGCGGTGCTGATGGCCCCGACAGAATTATTGTCTGAACAACATTTCGACAATTTGGTTTCTTGGTTTGAGCCCTTGGGGGTATCGGTTGGATTGCTTAAGAGCAAACTCTCTGCCAAAGACAGGCGAGAGATATATGCCGGAATAGCTGAAGGAAGCATTGATATTGTTGTAGGCACACATGCTTTGTTTCAACCTGATGTGCTCTATAAGAATCTGGCACTTGTTGTGGTCGATGAGCAACACAGGTTTGGTGTTGAACAACGACTGAGCCTTATGAAAAAGTCCAGCGACCGCAACTCTGTTCCTCACCAACTTATTATGACTGCTACGCCTATACCCAGAAGTCTTGCCATGACCGCCTACGGGGATTTGGACGCATCTATTATTGATGAGTTGCCCAAAGGAAGGGGTAATATTGAGACAATTATTATCCCAGAGGAAAAACGAACTCAAGTTATGGAAAAGATTATCAAGGAATGTGCGCATGGCAGGCAATCATATTGGGTTTGCCCATTGATTGAGGAGTCTGAAGAACTTAATTTTCAAGCAGCAGAAAGCACATACGCTCTTCTGCGAGAAACCTTACAACAACTCAACATCGGATTGGTACATGGAAAATTAAGTTCTGCTAAAAAAATTAAAGCCATGGAAAACTTCAAAAATGGCAACACAGATATTTTGGTTGCCACAACAGTTATTGAGGTGGGAGTTGATGTTGCCAACTCATGTGTGATGGTAATTGAAAATGCGGAGCGATTGGGTCTAACCCAATTACACCAACTGCGTGGAAGAATTGGCCGCGGGAAGCATCAGAGTCTCTGTATACTGATCTACAAGAAACCTTTATCTTCGATTGCCAAAGAACGTTTGGCTGCGATCAGAGCAACCAACGATGGTTTCGTGATTGCTGAAAAAGACTTGCAATTAAGGGGCCCAGGAGAGTTGCTTGGCACCCGGCAAAAAGGATTGATTGGTTTGCGGATAGCGGACATCATGAGGGATGCTTATTTATTGCCAGCAATAAATAAACTAACGGTCAATATTGAAGAAAATCACCCAGATGTAATTGAAAAAATAGTGCGTCGGTGGGTAGGGGATCAACTTGAGTACAGAAATGTTTAATTTATGGTTAGACTACTCTTGTTTTAATCGTCAATAAAAAGTCATGGTTAGTATTTTTAACGACATCACTCAACACCTGATCCCAATTAACTGGATGAATCAATCTGATTTTTCTCGTCATCCCAATCTAACTCACAACCTAAAAAGCTGGTTGTATGAAACCGCTCTGCTTACAACCAGACTTAAGCAATCTGCTAAAAGTTTCCAACTTAAAGTTCTTAAGGAATCTTATGAGGAGCCTTCTCCTTTGCTCAGTGACGTGCCCATAACCGACAACAACTACATCCGTGAAATAATGATGTTGTCAGACGATGAGCCTTGCATATTGGGACAAACAACCGTTCCAGAAGATACATTGAAACACAATAGTTGGGCGAAAAATCTTGGCACTAAGGGCCTGGGGGAAGCATTGGTTCATCTGCCCAATGTAAGCAGAAGTGCGTTTAATTTTTCATTCTTTGCCTGTAACAATTTGGTGTTAAAAAAATACGGCATGCGCCTTCCAGAAAAAGAAAACATGCAGTTGTGGGTAAGGCGATCCAGCTTCCTAATTGAGAACCGACCCTTGTGGGTTGTAGAAATATTTCTACCAAAAATCTGTCGACTTAAATAAGTCAATGGCACATGACTGAAATGGAACAAAAGCTTTTCTCGTCAACCAACCACTATATAAATATTATGCGCCTTGACCGACCAATTGGTATTTATTTATTGTTGTGGCCAACCCTTTGGAGTCTCTGGTTGACCGCGGGTGGTCCGCCTCCCCTGAAGTTGCTATTGGTGTTTGTTGCAGGGGTGGTAGTGATGCGTTCTGCTGGATGCGTTATAAACGACATTGCCGACCGAAATATTGACCCTTTTGTTGAGAGAACTAAAAACAGGCCTTTGGCAGCGGGGGTGATGACAGTCAAACAAGCATGGGTTTTATTTGCAGGATTAATTCTAGTGGCCTTTTATCTTGTGCTGCAACTCAATATCGAGTCTATAGTCTTTGCTATTGGTGGCCTCTCTTTAACCATCCTCTATCCTTTTTGTAAGCGCTTATTTGTTGCTCCACAATTGATTCTAGGCCTAGCATTTAGTTGGGGAATCCCTATGGTTTTTGCTGCCACCAACACAGAATTTAGCCTCGCTTTTTATCTACTCTGGTTAAGTACTGCGCTTTGGATTATTTTGTATGACACTTTTTATGCGATGGTAGACCAAAAGGATGATGTTCGGTTGGGTGTGTATTCCACCGCTATTCTCTTCGGCTCTTACATCAAACTAGTGGTTGGACTGTTGCAAATCACAGTGTTGTGTTTGCTGGGCTTGATTGGCTATCTTTTTAACTTGGGAAATCTCTTTTACTTCTCAATTTTAGCTTCTGCAATGTTGTTTTTACGACAGCAATTCCTTATCCGCAACAAAGAACCTGAGTCTTGTCTGAAGGCTTTTTTAGAGAACAATTATATTGGCGGAATAATTTTCCTCGGCATCGTTTTAAACGATCTATAGTCTGAACCTTAGATTTTTTAAAGTGGCTCTTTAAAATTGTCTGCGCCTAGGCTGCAGAAGATCATTGTATTTCCTGTATTTTTTTATCATAATGCTTTGCGATTGATGCTGATTACAACCACTGAATAAATAAAAATATGGCTTTTGTAATAATAACCACCATCATAGTTATTGGTACCGTTTTATTTAATCTCGTCACCCCATGGTGGTTCACTCCTTTGGCCTCCAATTGGGGCAGTCTTGACCAAACAATTATTATCACTCTATGGGTAACTGGGGTTGCTTTTGTTCTTGTCTCTGCGTTTATTCTCTATTGTGTGGTCAAATTCAGATACCGTGAAGACCGCAAAGCCAAGTACGAACCGGAAAATTCAAAATTGGAGCTCTGGCTCACCGTTATAACAGCCATTGGTGTTGTAATCATGCTCGCGCCAGGTCTGGTTGCCTGGAAAGATTACATTGATTATCCTAAAGATGCCCTGGAGGTCGAAGGAGTTGGCCAACAGTGGACATGGTCTTATCGATTCCCAGGAGAAGATGGTATTTATGGCAACACCAACGGGAGACTAATCAGTTCAAAAAATACTTTTGGCATCGATCCTGCAGACGCTTATGGCCAAGACGATGTTTTAATCCTTGACAACAAAGTGCACCTTCCTATTAATAAGCCGATCGTCTTTCAGCTCAGATCAAAGGATGTGCTGCATGATTTTTATATCCCCCAATTCAGAGCAAAGATGGATTTGGTTCCTGGACAGCAATCCAACTTATGGTTTATCCCAACCGAACTGGGAACCTACGAGGTGGCGTGTGCTGAATTTTGTGGCACAGGACATTGGGCGATGCGTGGCATAATCACCGTTGATGAACAAGATGATTTTGAAGCATGGCTCAGCCAACATCCAACATTTGTTGAAACCATGAACAGAAGCAGCGAAGGTAGGGGTAAGCAAATTGTCCAATCTTTGGGATGTGTTGCCTGTCACAGTGATACTGGAACCAGCGGAATTGGGCCGACTTGGCGAGACAGTTTTGGCGCCCAGAGAAACACCCTTGATGGCGCCCTTATCAATATAGATGAGGCCTACATTAAAGAGTCGATTGTAAGCCCAAACAAAAAAATAGCCGCAGGTTTTGCCTCTGTTATGCCCGCATACAATTTGTCTGACGATGAATTGAATGAAATTGTTGCATACATAAAAACTCTATCAAATGAATAACGAACCAAGCTTATTGTAAAAAGAGGAAAAGAAATGGAACAAAGCGCAGCTTACGAAGGACAGCAAATACACCACCCAAAAGGTTGGTGGGGCAAATATGTTTTTTCACAAGACCATAAAATTATTGCCCTACAATACACCTGCGTTGCTTTAGCCATCGGTTTAACCGGGATGTTTTTGTCATTGATGATGAGGATGCAGCTGGGGTTTCCTGGCCTATTTGACTTCATTGATGCTGGTAATTATTACCAAGACGTGACCATGCACGGCATGATCATGGTTATATATTTACTTACCGCTTTATTTTTAGGGGGCTTTGGCAACTACCTCATACCTCTAATGCTGGGCTCAAGAGATATGGCCTTTCCTTTTGTTAATATGCTGAGTTTTTGGGTCTATTTTTTGTCTGTCATTATTTTATCTGTAAGTTTTTTTGTTCCCAGCGGCCCAACAGGAGCTGGTTGGACATTGTACCCTCCACAATCAATCCTAGAAGGAACGCCTGGTGGGGACGGTGCAGGAATATTGTTAATGCTAATTTCTTTGGTTGTCTTTATTATCGCTTTTACCATGGGTGGGTTGAACTACATCACCACAGTACTGCAATCAAGGGCACGAGGCATGACAATGATGCGTATGCCTTTGGTGATTTGGTGTATTTTTCTTGCTACTTTTCTTGGTCTTTTGGCATTTCCAGCATTGTTCGTCGGCGGCATTATGCTAACTTTTGATCGCGTCTTGGAAACAAGTTTTTTTATGCCGGAAATTTTTAAGGGCGGAGAAGTGTTGGACTATGGTGGTGGCAGCCCAGTGCTGTTTCAGCATTTGTTTTGGTTTTTTGGACATCCTGAAGTCTATATTGTTGCGCTGCCCGCGTTTGGCATTATTTCTGAACTCATCAGCTGTCATGCAAGAAAAAATATCTTTGGCTACAACATGATGGTTTGGGCATTGGTAGCAATTGCTGGCATCTCTTTTATCGTCTGGGCGCATCACATGTATGTTGCCGGCATGAACCCATATCTTGGTTTCTTTTTTGCCACGACAACCTTGATCATTGCGGTGCCCACAGCGATTAAAGTCTACAACTGGGTGCTTACACTTTGGCACGCAAACATCAAAATGACCGTGCCGATGCTCTATTGTTTGGCGTTTTTGATTACCTTTCTGATCGGTGGCTTGACCGGCCTTTTCTTAGGGAATGTATCCGTGGATGTTCCATTATCTGATACTTACTTTGTGGTGGGTCATTTTCACATGGTTATGGCTGTTTCCCCTATCCTAGCTTTGTATGGCGGGCTCTATCACTGGTTCCCATCAGTCACCGGAAGAATGTTGGACGACCGGCTTGGAAAAATACACTTCTGGATCACTTTCATTGGTACCTATCTGATTTATTTCCCCATGCATTACATTGGTTTCCTTGGGGTACCAAGGCGTTATTATTCCAACGAACAGTATGATTTCATTCCTGAATCAGTAGCGGACTTGAATCAATTTATCACAATTTGTGCGCTCATTGTCGGTGCGTCACAATTCATTCTTTTATACAATTTTGTGAAAAGCGCCATACGTGGCAAAAAAGCCTCCAAAAACCCTTGGGGTGCCTGCACCCTGGAGTGGCAGGCGTTGGAATCACCTCCCGGACACGGCAATTGGGGAGACCAGTTACCGGTCGTGTATCGTTGGCCTTACGACTATGGTCTTCCGGGTGCTACTGCAGACTTTGTTCCACAAAATGTTCCGGATGAACAAATTACCTAAACTCCTATGGAAAAGAATAATCCAATAAATTCAGAACCGGGTATCTTAAACCTAAGCCATGCTCAGGTTTTTGTTTACATGCTTCTTGCTGTGATTACGATCTTGTTTTTATTTCTCACCAATGCTTATGTTTTTAGAATGAACTTTGAAGACTGGCAACCTCTGCCGATGCCATCACTGCTGTGGGTTAACACCTGCTCTCTTGTGGTTGCAAGCATAGGAATGGCTTGGGCAGCCCGGAGCACGAAAAAAAATGATCTGACAAATCTCAAAACTGGATTGCTTGTAGGCGGCCTGTTTGCTTTGTTTTTTTTAACCGGCCAATTCTGGGCTTGGCAACAATTGATTGCATACGGTTATCTTTTAGCTAATAACCCGGCGAATACATTTTTTTATTTAATTACAGCCCTCCATGGAATTCATATATTATGCGGGGTTGTCGCTTGGATGGTAATCACTAAAAAATCCTGGAACCCAAATGATGATAAACCAAGCCCATCGCAAGTTAGTCTATTGGCAACCTATTGGCATTATTTACTGTTGATTTGGGTCATGATGTTTGGCTTGTTTATATCCACATAACCAAGGAACTAATCTATGTCTAGTAGCACCCCCAACCAAACAACCGATGCAGCATTGGTTCCTGATAATCTAAAGGGATTAGTCGCAGATTGGTCTTCCGATGTGCAAACCTTCAAAGTACGTTGGAGCAAAGCCATGATGTGGATCTTTCTCCTCAGTGATACATTCATTTTTGGCTCATTTTTAAGCGGCTACATGGCGGTACGCCTCACTACTACTGTCCCTTGGCCAGACACCAGCACGGTCTTTGCTCTGCATGTGGGAGGAACTGATGTGCCCTTGTTGTTGATTGCAATTATGACTTTTATTTTAATCAGCAGCAGTGGAACCATGGCCATGGGTGTGACTGCTGCCTATAAGAAGCAACGAGTAAAAACCGGTGTGTTAATCCTGCTAACGGCTTTGGGAGGCTTATCCTTTGTTGGCATGCAAGCTTTTGAGTGGACCAAGTTGATTGTTGAAGAAGGCATTCGTCCTTGGGGAAACGAGTATGGCGCCCATCAGTTTGGTGGATTTTTCTTTATGATTACCGGCTTCCATGGATTGCATGTCTCTATTGGGGTCATTTATCTTAGTATTATTGCGAAAAGAGTATTGGCAGGTCGTTACGATCGCTTGGACGATTACCAAATCGTTGAGGTTGCAGGGCTTTATTGGCACTTTGTTGATCTGGTTTGGATCTTTATATTTGCCTTCTTTTATTTATGGTAAGGAGCAGAAATGGAGCAAAAGAAACCGTTTATACACCCCAGTTATTATCCAGGCGAAACTCCTGAAGCTGAACATCCCTTCAGCCTCTACATGAGCGTTTGGATTCTCCTGTTTGTGCTCAGTGCTTTCTCTTATATGGTTGATTACATGGGCGTAGAGGGTTATTTGCGCTGGTTCTTAGTCACCATCTTTGCTTTTCTCAAGGCAGGTCTTGTGGTCGGTGTTTTTATGCACATGGCTTGGGAGAGAATGGCTTTTTTGTACGCTATTATGTTGCCCCCCCTATTCTTGCTGGCCCTGGTAGGCATTCTTGCTGTTGATGGTGCTTTTATTTATTACATACGCGACCTCTTTATGGGTGTAAGCACTCCCTAGCCACAAATCCGCATGAGGCAAGGGCTCAGAACATGCCAAAACACAACAAAAAGCTTGTAGCATTCACCACCCTGTTGGCTTTTTCTGTGGCAGTGTTTGGCTCTTATGTTCGATTGTCAGATGCAGGACTAGGATGCCCTGACTGGCCAGGTTGTTACGGCTATTTTGGACCGCCAAACTCCCCAAGCGAACTTGCAGATACTCAAAAACTGTTTCCCGATCAGCCTTTTAATTCCACAAAAGCATGGACAGAAATGGTGCATAGGTATCTGGCCGCAACCCTTGGTTTTTTAATTCTTATTTTGTTTTATTTTGGTATCAAAAACAGACCTGACAAACAACAATCAACAAATACTGACAATAAAACAATGCTGCTTACTGTTCTTTTATTGCTGGTTATATTCCAAGGCTTGCTGGGAATGTGGACGGTGACCTTAAAAGTGCATCCAATGATTGTTCTTGCCCATTTGGCGGGAGGCATGTCAACACTGGCCTTGTTGTTTTATTTTTATAAAAAACTAACTCCCTCAAATTTTCCTATTGATAAAACTAAAAAAATTACAGGCGCTTTGTTGTTTGGCTTTGTTCTGCTCATCATCCAGATTATGCTGGGCGGCTGGACCAGCAGTAATTACGCTGCGCTGGGTTGCCCCGATATACCACTCTGTTACGGACAGCTGTGGCCGGATAACATGGATTTCTCAACGGCTTTTTGGAGTTGGCAGTCCTTTGGCAATAACTATGAGGGTGGCTTGCTTCCACCGCCGGCGAAAACAGCTATTCATTTTACTCACAGAGTCGGTGCTGTGATTACTCTCTTGGCTTTATCCGCGTTGGGCATCCAATACTTGCGCAACTCTTCCAGAGAAATACGTATTGCCTCACAGTATTTTCTCGCTGCTTTAGTCACTCAGTTTGTTCTAGGGATTGTTATGGTTTGGAGCAGCATCAATATTGTTCTGGCAACAGCACACAACGCTTTTGCAGCCATTTTGTTGTTGTCTTTTATCAATCTTCTTTACACCTTAAAACACAGATAGCGATAAAATGGTTCCATGGAAGCTGAACACATTCTCAATCGCCTGAATGAACCACAAAAAGAAGCGGTGACCAGTTGCAACCAGCCTGTAATGGTTGTGGCAGGAGCTGGTAGCGGAAAAACAAGGGTATTGGTTCACAGAGTTGCTTGGTTGATTGCGATGGATTCCATCGCACCTCAAAACATTATTGCTGTCACTTTCACCAACAAAGCTGCAACTGAAATGCAGGAACGTATTCAAAAAATAATCAATGTTCCAACACGAGGCATGTGGGTAGGAACATTTCACGGATTGGCGCATAGATTTCTCAGGCTGCATTGGCAAGAAGCCGGCCTGCAACAAGGTTTTCAAATACTGGATGCCGATGATCAATACCGGCAAATCAGACGCCTGCTAAAGAGCCTAAAACTTGATGAAACTCAGTATCCACCCAAGGACATTCAGTGGTTCATCAACACGCAAAAAGATCTAGGGCTGCGCCCTGGAAAAGTCAATAAAGATCCAGCAAGAAAAGAATACATTGATATATACAAAGCCTACGAAGATGGTTGTGAGCGAGCAGGTCTTGTGGACTTTGGTGAATTGTTGCTCCGATTTTACGAAACGATCAAAAAAAATGATGCGCTTTTGGATCATTATCACAACCGATTTAAACACATATTGGTGGATGAGTTTCAGGACACAAATGAAATCCAATATCAGATGGTCAAGCTCCTTTCTGGACCGGAGTCATCGACCTTTATTGTGGGGGATGATGATCAATCGATTTATAGGTGGCGTGGGGCGAATTCGGAAAATATGCAGCGTTTTCAAAAGGACTTTGAGGGATGCCGTGTTATTAAGTTGGAGCAAAACTACCGATCGACAAAAACAATTCTGGCCGCTGCCAACTCTGTGATAGCCAAAAACCAAGAGAGGTTGAGCAAAGAGCTTTGGACGGAGGGTGAAGAAGGAGATCTTATCACCGTTACCGGTGCGTACGACGAATACGAAGAAGCACAAAACATTGTCAATAAAATTACCACATGGAAAACACAAGGCGGGAGTTACAGTGACGCAGCAGTGCTGTACCGATCCAACGCTCAATCCAGGGTTATTGAGGAAGCGCTGTTGCAGTTGAACATTCCTTACCGAGTTTATGGAGGTATGCGTTTTTTTGATCGCGCTGAAATCAAAGACGCTCTGTCCTATTTACGGTTGGTTACAAATCCAAACGATGATGTTGCTTTTGAGAGAGCCTCAAACATGCCACCCAAAGGCATGGGGGCTAAAACCATGTCACAGATAAGAACGTTTGCAAAAGAGCATAATGTGTCCTTGTTATCAGCAGCATCTTCCATGTTGCAAAACCAAGAACTTAAAGCAAGAGCCTCTGCATCAACGAATCATTTTCTAAAGCTGATTGATAAAATAAAAAACTCAATTGAAGGCTTGGAACTGCCAGAGCAGTTCGAAAAAAGTATTGAGCTCTCAGGCCTGGTTACTTTTTTAAAGTCCAAAAAGACTGAAAAATCTGAAACCAGAATTGAAAATATCTCTGAATTGGTAAACGCCGCCCATGGATACAGGCCTCTGCTGGACGAAGACGAGCTGTCTCCGTTGCAATCTTTTCTGTCCCATGCAGCTCTTGAGTCCGGCGACAATCAGGCTGCAGAATGGGAAGATAGCGCCCAACTTATGACCATGCACTCTGCAAAAGGCTTGGAATTTAAACTCGTTTTTATTGCAGGCATGGAAGATGGATTGTTCCCACACCAAAGATCCATTCTCGAGCCCGGCGGACTTGAGGAAGAAAGACGCCTTTGTTATGTAGCCATTACCAGATCGATGCAGGAGCTCATCATCAGCTTCACTGAACAAAGGATGTTGCATGGGGCTTACAACCACAGTCAGCCCTCCAGATTCTTGTTTGAAATTCCTGAAAATCTTATTGATGAAACACACCAACTAGGAACGTTGGCAAAACCGAAAGTGCCGATAAAGAAAAAAAATACTGCTCAACATGAGAGTGGGTTTAAATTAGGGCAACGGGTTCAGCATTCAAGCTTTGGAGACGGTACGATCATCGGTTTTGAAGGAGATGGCGACCATGCAAGAGCTCAAGTTAACTTTGAAAACGAAGGTGTAAAATGGCTTGTTTTGGGATACGCGAAGCTGAAATTGATGTAAAATGAGGCCGTAAAAAGCGATGAATATTCTAATACTAGGCGCAGGACAAGTGGGGTCTTCTACAGCCACCCAGCTTGCCAAAGAAGAAGACAACGAAGTCACGGTTGTCGATATTGATCCTGAAAAACTCACAAAACTTGGAAGTCGGGTAGACCTGCAAACCATCGAAGGCAATGCTGCCTACCCTGAGACACTCAAGCAATCGGGCGCTGAAGCCGCGGATATGCTTATTGCGGTAACCAGCAGCGACGAAGTCAATATGGTAGCGTGTCAAATTGCATCCACGTTATTCGAAACACCAAAGAAGATAGCCAGAATACGTGCTCAAGAGTACTCGCAAAACAAAGCATTGTTCTCGAAAGCCAACATCCCAGTTGATTATTACATCAATCCAGAACAATTGGTGACAGAACACATCGCTGAGCTGATTCTTCATCCAGGGGCATTCCAGGTTTTGGATTTTGCCAATGGGCGGGTTCGTATGGTTGGCGTAAGGGCAAAACAGCAAGGCTTTTTGGTTAACCAACCCATCAAGTCTTTGCACCAACATTTAGGCAATGAACAGGTACGCATCGCAGCTGTCTACAGGGACGGTGACAGCATTGATCCCGTTGGTGACACCGTCATCAAAAAAGATGATGAGGTCTTTTTTATTGCCGCGAGAGAAGATATTGATTACATGATTTCAGAATTCATTCAGAGCCAGGAAAGGGTAAGAAAAGTAATGATTGCCGGCGGCGGCGGCATTGGTCTGAAGCTGGCATCAAAATTGGAAACAACCAACCAAGTAAAAGTTATTGAGCGGTCAAAAGCTCGTGCTAAAAAAATTGCCGAGCTGTTAGAAGACGCCATTGTACTGGTTGGTGATGCTGCCGATGACAATTTGTTGTTGGAGGAAAGCATTGAAACCACCGATGTTTTTGTGGCCTTAACAAACTCAGAAGAAGCCAACATCCTTTCATCAATGTTGGCTAAAAAATTAGGTTGTAAAAAAGCCATGGCTTTGATCAACAAAGCATCTTATTCGGGCCTGATTGAAACAGGCAGTATAGACATTGCGATCTCTCCCCAACAAATTACCATCGGATCTTTGCTCACGCATGTCAGAGAAGGTGATGTTGTCAAAGTACATTCGCTGAAACGCGGCAACGCGGAAGCACTCGAGGCAATTGCCCACGAACACAAAGAATCCCAAGTGGTTGGCAAAATGATTGAGAGCATCAAGTTGCCCAAAGGGGCTTTTATTACTGCAGTTTTATCAAGTTCTGGAGACCTGAAAACCCTACACCACAGCACCGTCATTGAGCCAGATGATCATGTTATAGTGTTTATAACTGACAGAGAGAAAATCGCGGACGTCGAGAAACTATTCTAAACAAAGAACCGCATTGGCATAACTGTAATTTTTGACTTAATTGAAGAAAAATTGTGACGCTGAGCAACATAAAATCCGTTCAAAAAACTTTGGGTCTATTGCTAACGGTTTTTAGCAGCACTATGTTAACGCCTATTGTTGTTGCGTTGATTTATCAAGAAACAACCTCTCTGATATTTGTCGCTTCTTTTTTAATTACCGGGCTCTTTGGTTTGGCCCTTTGGCTGCCAGCTAAGAAAGCAGATACTGAAATTCGCTTGCACGAAGGATTTATTATTGTGGCTTCCTTTTGGGTGGTGCTGGCACTGTTTGGAGCACTGCCATTTTTTTTGTTGCCGGAGTTAGGGCTTTCGCTTACCAACGCTGTTTTTGAATCAACCTCAGGGTTAACAACCACCGGAGCTACCATCCTTACAGGGTTGGATGAATTACCACGCTCATTGTTGTTTTATCGACAGCAATTGCAATGGTTGGGTGGTCTGGGAATAGTGGTTCTTGCTGTTGCTTTACTGCCAATATTGGGAGTTGGTGGCATGCGTTTGTACCGCGTGGAGTCCTCATCAGCAATAAGGGAATCAAAATTTACCCCGAGACAAAAAGAGACGGCCAAAGCTTTGGCAAGCATCTACCTGCTGCTCACAGCACTTTGTGTTGTCTCCTATAAATTGGCCGGGATGAATTTTTTTGATGCCCTATCTCATGGCTTTTCAACCGTAGCCATTGGTGGCTTTTCAACACATGATGCAAGCCTTGGGTTTTACCATGGTTCACCTTGGGTTTATAGGATAGCTGTCATTTTCATGTTTTTGGCTGGGGTTAACTTTTCACTCCATTTTTTTGCTTGGAAAAATAAAAGCTTTGTTAACTACTTCAAAAATACAGAGTTTAAAACCTATTGTTATTTGTTGGTTCTGGTTTTCTTTATTGCTGCTGCATCGATTGTTTTCTCAAATAATGGGATCAAGGAAAACACAACCATCACAGAAGTGTTATTCCAAGTGGTCTCCATCGGCACCACAACTGGCTACACAACGGCAAGCTACGGTACCTGGCCTCTGTTTGTGCCCTTTCTATTGTTGGGATTAAGTTTTGTTGGCGGCTGTGTGGGATCGACAGGCGGTGGCCTCAAAGTAGTACGTGTCCTTTTATTGTATAAGCAGGGAGCTCGAGAAATTAAACGGCTGATTCACCCAAGTGCTGAAATACCGGTTATTCTAAATGGACGTTCAGTGGATCAAAAAATATTGGATTCCGTTTGGGGTTTTATTGCTGCCTATCTTGCCATTCTTGTGATCATGGTGTGCATGTTGGTGGCTTCTGGTTTGGATGTATTGACTTCTTTCTCAGCGATTGCAGCATCGTTGAATAACTTAGGTCCTGGTTTGGGCGAGGTATTCTCCAATTACACTGCTCTTGACACATTTCCCAAATGGGTATGCATCACCGGCATGGTGCTGGGAAGGCTTGAGATTTTTGCCCTTCTTATCCTATTCACACGCGCTTTTTGGCAAGAATAAAACCTGTGTCAGTGCACGAGTTGTTAGATAAAATAAATCGTGCCATTGGCAAAGGGGTGGCAAACCTTACTCTTCTCATGGTGCTGGTCACCTTTGTCATCGTGGTGCTTCGTTATGGCTTTAACTTGGGTTGGATTTGGCTCCAAGAAACAGTCACTTGGATGCATGCCGCTGTTTTTTTGTTGGCAGCGGCTTACACTTTTTCAGAGGACTCCCACGTTCGCGTGGATGTCTTCTATCGCAACTGGAGTCAGCGCACGAAAAACAAAGTCAATTTGATTGGCAATGTGTTGTGTTTGTGCCCAATAGCCCTGCTGTTGCTTGTCGGCAGCTTGGATTATGTGTCTGCCTCTTGGGAGATGCAGGAAAGCTCTCGGGAAGCAGGGGGCTTGGCTTACCCTTGGATCCCGCTGTTAAAAACTTTACTTCCTTTGACTGGACTGATGTTGTTTTCCCAAGGCTTGGCTCAAGCCTATGTTTGTTATTTAAGGCTTAAAAATGATTGAGTCGGTCTTACTCTTCTTGGCGGTCATTGTGGTCTTGTTAGCTGGCTATCCGGTGGCATTCACGTTAGCGGGCACAGCCATTTTGTTTGCCGTGATTGGTCTGCTGACTGGCAATTTTGAAATCGGATACTTGAACGCCCTGCCAAGCAGGTTGTTTGGCATCATGACCAACGAAACCTTGATCGCGGTTCCGTTGTTCATATTTATGGGTATTACCCTTGAGCGTGCGAAGATTGCAGAAGATCTGCTCGAGACTCTCAGTTCCTTGTTTGGAAGTTACCGGGGTGGGCTTGGACTGGCAGTGATATTGGTGGGCATGCTGCTCGCTGCGAGCACCGGCATTGTCGGTGCAACCGTGGTCACTATGGGTCTTTTGTCGCTACCAACCATGTTGAAAAGAGGCTACGACCCCGCTGTTTCAACCGGTGTTATTTCTGCCTCCGGTACCTTGGGCCAAATTATACCGCCCTCCATTGTTTTAGTCTTGTTGGGAGACGTCCTGTCGTCTGCTTATCAGCAAGCTCAACTGGAACAGGGTATTTTTTCCACACAGACCGTCTCTGTAGGCGACCTGTTTGCAGGCGCGGTCATTCCTGGGGTGTTGCTGGTGGGTTTTTATATGCTGTATTTAATTACTCTCTCATTTGCAAAACCAGAAACCATGCCACCAGGAGAAAAAACCACAGCATGGGATTTGTTATTGATCAAAAAAGTTTTCTTGGTGTTGTTACCACCGCTGTTTTTGATTGTTGCCGTGCTGGGTTCAATTATTGCTGGGGTCGCCACCATCACTGAGGCGGCTGGTGTTGGCGCGGTCGGTGCAATGTTTTTGGCGCTAATCAAAAAAGAACTGAGCTGGACCAAAACCAAAGAAGTCATGCAAGGAACAGCGAAGCTCACCAGTATGGTTTTTCTAATCCTGATAGGCGCTTCTGTTTTTTCATTGGTGTTCAGAGGTTATGAAGGCGATGAACTGGTGCAATCCTTTTTGTTATCCATCCCAGGCGGTGTTGCCGGTGTTTTGATTGTGGTGATGTTGGCAATGTTTCTGTTGGGTTTTGTCCTGGATTTTATTGAAATTACCTTCGTTGTGGTGCCGATTGTGGCTCCTGCAATTTTGGCCCTAGGCGTGGATCCGATCTGGCTGGGAATTTTGATTGC
This sequence comes from uncultured Woeseiaceae bacterium, assembly GCA_964633465.1. Lineage (GTDB taxonomy): Bacteria > Pseudomonadota > Gammaproteobacteria > Steroidobacterales > UBA11654 > DTSX01. Next base: position 31,235 of record CAZWGB010000011.1, read on the forward strand.
AGTCAATTTACAAACCTCTTTTTTAACTCCGCCGTTTGGTTTTGCCTTGTTTTACCTACGCGGTGTAGCCCCGCCAGAGGTGGCAACAAAATCAATCTACAAAGGTGTGCTGCCTTTTGTTTGCATCCAATTGTTGATGTTGACACTACTTGCTGTGTTTCCAGAATTGGTCACATGGCTACCAGAACAACTCTACGGTTAAAGTCTCTTAGAAGTCGCAGCTAACTTCGTATCCTTTGTTGTACTCACAAACAATTACATTGCCATGGACATTGGTGAATTCAACAGTTCCATGCAACTGATCATTTCTCCATACACCGGAGGTAATTTCCCCGCTCGCGGTGGTCTGTATGCCTTTTCCATGCCTCATATTGTTTTGAAACTGTCCTTCATATTTTAACCCTGTGTAAGAAGAAAAAGTGCCTTTTCCATGCCTATTGTGATCAGACCATTCGCCCACATACTTTGCTCCATTTCCATAAACAGCTGTTCCAAACCCATCGTATACGTAATATGACTTTCCAAATTGGACCATGCCTTTACTGCTTAAAACTCTTTTATAATCTCCCAAATACCTGTCGCCTTTTGGTCTCCAGTTTGTAACGCCAACGCATTTCTTTTTTTGTTCCTCCAACATGCATACTGGTATTGAGCTGTAGTCATTTCTTCTCAAGACATACATCCCTTGAGGATCCTCAATATCAAGCATTGAATCCGTTGCTAACTCAACATTACAACGTGTCATTGTTTGATTAATAATCGCTGCACAATCCTTAAAATTGCTATTAAATTCAAACATTGGATTGCCCTTAACTGCAATCATAAAGTTACCGCTCTGTGTTTGTTTAACTTGAGCTGTTTCCCATTGGTTGGTTTCAGAAATTATTTTCCACTCACCTAATATGTCTTTTGAAGTAATGTATTGATCAGTGTCGTATTCATAATCCAGCCCATAGCCATACTTTTCAAACATTACCATCATAAAAGAATAAAAATCTTCTATAAAAATTGAAGTGGATGAAGTGCTATTAAATTTTTTGTAAAAATCTTCTGAGAATCTATGTTTATCCACAATCTCAACAAATTTTTTATTTTTTCTTACTGAGTCTAGTTTGTATCCATCCCTAGAAAACCTGACCGCGGTTTTAGGTAGAGAGCGATACAAGCCCTTAACTTCCTCCTCGTTGAATGTAGCTATTAGCTCTTCTTTAAATAGAGATGACTGGGAAGTTAATAAACCACTATGATTGTCTACCCTAGAAAGAAAACCTAGTTGTAGTTCTTCCAAAAAATCAAGAGGAAGATTTATTCTTGTTTTGTTGATGATATGCAAAGGCATGTTTAAGTCGTGCTTAAGGTAAACATTTATGATGGGAAAAAGGCTTTGGGTAAAATCAATCGTAGCTTTGTAAAACACAAAGTTTGAAATCTTGTTGGCATATTCTTCTTTAAGTTTTTGCTCAGAAACATCATTTACCCAACCATTGGAGCAGAACAGTAGTCCGGCAATTAAGATTAATTTTTTCATACCTACAGATCTTAGATTTTGATTGATTCCTAAGTTACGAGAGTAATATATAATTCTATATAACTCATAATTCCATGAAAAGTGGTAATGGAGCGATGGAAAAAGTACACGACAAAGAAAACTTCTATAAAATTTATGATTGGGCCGGCTCCGATCGCAGCAAGTTACCATGGGCACACGATGAGCCGACACTGTTCCTTCGTGATATTGTTGCGCAACGTGGTAAGCCTGGCAAAGCGCTTGACATCGGTTGCGGCGCCGGTACAGATTCTCTATATCTCGCTAGCGAAGGCTGGGATGTAACCAGCCTCGATTTCATGCCGGCAGCACTGGAGATGACCTGCGCACGCGCTGCGGCAGCTGGATTGGAGCTAACAACTATTGAAGCTGATGTCACTGAATGGGAGCCGACCGATAAATTCGACTTGGTGCTTGACCACGGGTTGTTGCATAACATGAATCCCGACCGTTATCCGCTCTACCGAGAGCGTGTTATGCAAGCGGTTGCCGACGACGGCGAATTCGTTATCCTGCACTGGTTGAAACGCACGCCCGATGAACCCC
>CAZWGB010000012.1:0-32080 GCA_964633465.1 uncultured Woeseiaceae bacterium
AAGCAGTAGTTGTGTGACCAGTAATGTGCGTAATTGGTAATGTCCCACACACCACGTCCTTCTCTTTCATGATAGGACACTGCTGCTACCAGCTGAGCAAAACCAAGATCGCCCTCAACCAATACCGAACTGGCCTGCCAATCTTCTTTGTACCAGTCATCAACAAAGGAAACGATGTTTAGATCGCCCCTGTAAATGTCGTAGTAGTTGCCTAATCCTTGTGAAGTCTCCTGATGCATTGAAGAAATCGTGGCTGACCAGCTGTCATCGATATCCCATTTGAGAGCAACCCTGCCGCCTTTGACCCTAACAAAATTAACATCGTCAGCAACAGCACCAGCGTTATCCAGTGAACCATGCCCATCGGCGAAGCTTGCCTGAGGCCAAGGTTCTCCGAAACTTTGATCAGCAGTGTGTCCATAGACATTATCGATGTAACCGCCGTCTTTATCATTGAAAAGTGACATTCTTAAAGCAAGATTGTCTTCAATCGGGATATTAAAGACTACCGATCCACGAAAACTAGGATCGCCTTCTGAATTGTATCTGTATTCACCATCGATAACGGTACTTTGTTCACCCATCACCGGCTTGTTGGTAATGATGCGCATGGTACCAGCCTGTGCATCCGAACCGTAGAGTGTTCCTTGGGGTCCAGACAAGGCCTCAACACGCTCAATGTCAACCAAACGTACATTTGGTTGCGAGCCTACTTGAGTCAGGGGTAACTCATCCAAGTAGACAGAACCTGTTGACGAGGCTATATAACCGGATCCAGTAATTGCTCCACGGAATACTACAGTGCTACTAGTTACTCCGGAGACTACGTTTACTCCCGGCATAAAACGGGCAAAGTCTTCCATACTTTTAGCACCCATTTGTTTCAAAGTTGCTTCTGGAATAGCTTGCACAGTTGAAGCAATATCTTGAATACTCAAACTACGTTTCGTAGCAGTTACAACGATCTCTTCGAGTGTGAAGTCATCTTGAGCTACAGCTTGATAGGCTGGATAAAGAGCCGCTAATACTGCTAGGTGGACTGGACTTAAAGTCGCTTTCGAATGTTCCTTTAACATTAATTTTTCCCCTTCTAAATTAATACATCTCGTTGCCACAAACTATGTCTAGCTTCGACAACGATAAATTATTACTAGTCAATGTAAAATAGATGGACATCAACTACAAGTATATTTAGCAAAAAAATGCTAAAGACTAGTCTATTTTTTGCAACACAGAAGGTTGGTCAGATTTGGGTAATTTGATGAGCAGTGGCTTGAGAATTTCGATCAAATCATCCAAGTTATTTTCATAATGACGCCAAAGATTGACCGAACTGGAATAAATAGGTCGCCTAACTTGTTCTGAGCTGGCAGTTTTAACAGCTCTTTCTGTTTCATGAAAACGCAAACAATTCTCCTCAAAGTTTAGGCCACAGAAATCAAGGATTCGTTTAACCTCAACCTCAAGATCATTGACAACTTTTTCATAGTGAACATCGAGTATAAAATCCGGTATCACCTGATGCCAATATTCCATAAGATATTGATATTCAAGATAATACTCTCCCAGTTCAAATAGGTCATAAGTGAATGGTTGACCACTGGCAAACAATTGTTTGTAAGACCCAAAGCAACTGTCCAAAGGATGTCGTCTTGCATTGATAATTTTTGCATTGGGTAAGGCTAATTTAAGAACACCAGAAAAAATAAAATTATTCGGTGTTTTATCGATAAAAAATGGTCGATCTGTCCGATATTTTTGCGTGCTATTGAGATAATTTTCACCAATCTCAACCCACTGCTGGAGATCAAAATGCTCCACACTTTCTGGGAAACTTTTCTTTATGGAACCCTTGCGTCGTGCTGACTGCATAGTGCGTGGCAAATCACTTAATTCGTGAGTGCCTTCAACTTGAGAGTGACTGGCAAGAATTTGCTCTATAAGCGTTGATCCAGATCTTGGTAATCCAACGATAAAAATTGGAGAGATATTGCTAGCATCAGCAGCAGTTTGACTGCAGAATTTTTTATCAAAAATTGCAATAATCTTCTCGTGCTGAGTTTCTGTTTCCACAGGATCATAGGATTCTGCTTTTCGGCGTAATTGATTGCAAGAACTGAAATTTTCAAATGCTTTTTGGTAATCTTTTCTGGATTCGTATTCATGCCCAAGAGCGTTGTAGATGTGAACACGTGATTCATCTGCTAAATCTTTTTGCAAGAGTAATGCTTGCATGGCATCAATTTCTTCATTGTTAAACTGGAAAGTCTTAAGGTTGGCCATACTCCAATAAGATTCAGTATGATCAGGCTTAATTACAATGCTCTGACGGTAAGCAGCTATTGCCTCATCTTGGTGGCCAATTGTTTTTAGATGATGAGCCATACTCGAGAATGCTCCTGGTTTTTCAGGATTCAATTCAATCGCTTTTTTGTAAGCAATAATGGCTTTTTCATGGCGTCCTGCTGATCCGATCACGCCCGCATACATCATATGAGACTCTGGACTATCTGGAGTAATTTTCAACAGTTCAATGGCGCTTTCTGTGGCCTCATCTAACTTGTCTTGTTCTTTTTGTGCATTGACTAAATCGATCCATGCACGAGCATAATCAGGGGCATTCTTAAGAGCATGCTTTAAAAATATTTCTGCTTCCTGATAACGCTCATGGTCCATGGCAATTCGAGCCAACAGTCTTGCTGCTTCAACGTGATTGGGATCTCTTTTTAAAATACTTCGATAAATGTCCTCTGCTTCATTACTCTGACCCGCTTCCTGATGTTCGAGTGCTTGATTCATTTCATCCTCAAATGACATGCGTATTTTTGGTGATCCACTACGATCCTGTTTTGTTGCCTGATTTAATTGCCGAAGTTCATTTTGCATGGCTTTGGCTTGCTCAATCTTTTCATTGATATGAGGACGTTTAGGATCCAATTGGAGAGCATTTTGATATTCTTTAAGTGCCCGATCGGGCTTGCCTTGGATAGTCAAAAGATCGCCATAAGTCTCTCTTGCAATTGAAAAATCGGGGGCTATTGCCATTGCTTTATCAAGATTCTTTTGAGCATCTTCAAATAATCGAAGTGCAATGTTGGCGCGCGCACAGAGACAAAGCAAGTTTATATCTTTGGGAAATCTCTGGAGTGTTACGTTGCAAACAGTAAGACACATCTTTGCATCTCCAGATTTGAGATAAGAGAATGCTTGATTAAACGCTTGTCGTTGATTTAATTTAGTTGAAATGGCTCGGCCCTCATATTCCATTCATATTAGGTGTTCATCATAGCCCTAGTAAAACTCCTGCTTATTATAAATTATTCATCTCCTTATAATTCAGGCTTGTAGATCATAAAGGAACCTTATACCTTTAGTTCATCATAATTAGCAAACATATTAGAGATCTAGGGAAGGTAATAATAAATTGAAAAATTTCAGAAAAGCTCTTAGTACTCAGGATTTTGTAATCACATCCGAAATCTTTCTCACGCCTGAGACAGATAGCAAGAGCATTCAAATGCAAGCAGATATTCTTCGTGATTATGTCGATGCAATACTGATCACAGACAATCAATCTGGACGTATCCATATGTCAACTTTGGCCGCAGGAGCACTGCTTATGAATGCTGGAGTGGATCCAATTGTTCAATTAAGCTGTAGGAATCGGAACCGCATTTCACTGTTAAGTGATTTACTCGGTTGCACAGCATTGGGTATCACCAGTATATCTCTTGTGCGCGGAGATCGAGTGCCAGACGATTTCCAACCAAGACCAAAAGCCATTATGGATGTCAATGCAACCGAACTGATTCGGATTGCTAACATAATGAAAAATGATGAAAAAATTGCATCCCAAGGAAATTTTTTTCTTGGTGGTGTGGTGACTGCTCACGCACCAAAGCCAGGATGGCCCGCAAAAAACATAACTGAGAAAATAGATGCTGGCGCCCAGTTTGTCTTCACACACACCTGCTTGGATTTGGATTTATTGCGAACTTATATGCAGCGTTTAGGAGAAACCAAGCTTTTGTGGAGTTGTCATGTGGTCGCAGGAATCGTACTTTTAAGCTCGGTAGAAGATGCACAGTGGGTAAGTAAAAACAGACCCAATGTCATTATTCCCAATGACATCATTGCACGTTTAAGGGATGCAAAAAATCCTGAACAAGAAGGCATAGAAATATGCGCTGAACAATTGCAAGAACTATCAAAAATACCTTCGATATCTGGTGCCCATATTATTGCTTCTGAAAAGTTAACAAACATACCCATCGCTATTAGCAAATCAGGCATCTGTAAAGAGAATATAGCAAACTAGAAATCTACTATAAAAAAGTGTCTTAAAGGATTTCCTGTCAGTTAGCTGCAGGCAATTTCTCAATTTCTCCGAGTGGCACATAATCAAAAATGAAAGTGATCCGATCTTCGTTCCCTTTATTTGTCACAGAGTGTGTTTTTTGATTATTAATTTCATATGCTTCACCAACTTTAAATCGATAGGGTTTACCACTGATGTTGAACCGTACACGGGGATTGGTCGTAATTGGCACATGAATGCGGTGTCCACAATGAAATGACGGGTGTTTGTCCCAATGCGGTGTAATATTCTTTCCCGCAAGAAGCTTGGCAGCCATCGCTCTGATTACTGTTCCCCCGGGTGAGTAATGGCGCTCAATAATGTCGTTCATTAAGGGCAGTGCAACGTCAGCAAGGCGGTTCCACCCCGCTTCCTTGGTCACTTCTATATCTGGCCACTCTTTGGTTTCAACAAAGATCATTATAATCGATTTGGTTGCTGCATGTACCTCGTATTCGTCTTGTCGGTATTGGTCTTCATTCCAAGCAATATCTTCTTGTGCCAAGATCACTTCACGCAAATCAGCGATATCTACAAGCCCAAGTTCTCTGAGTGGGGTATCGATATTCATACTGTGTTACCAGTGACCATGATTTTCCATCGAAGCCCATGGTTCTTGGATAGATAATGGATCGCCAGCTTGAAGGAGTTCTATGGAAATATTATCTGGTGAACGAACAAAGGCCATTCGCCCATCTCGTGGGGGACGATTTAAAGTAATGCCAGCATCCATAAGTTTTTGACAGGTGGCATAGATATCTTCTACTTGAAATGCAAGATGACCAAAATTTCTTCCTTCTGTGTAGACTTCTGGATCCCAGTTATAGGTAAGCTCTACCATACCTGCACTTTTCTCTGACGTACCCAAAAAAACTAGAGTGTAACGACCAGCTTCATTCTCCATTCTTTTTAAGACAACGAGTCCAAGGTGGGCACAAAAAAATTTCAAAGACTCTTCCAAATTGCTTACTCTGACCATTGTGTGCAAGTAGTCCATAATCATTCACATATAGAATTTTTTTTAATTATCAATCATTATAATGCTTCATTTTGATCAAGTAGATTTTTTCCTAGGATGAACGATTACGACATAATCAGTTTGGACCTCGATGATACTCTTTGGTCCGTTAAGCCTGTTATCGATCACGCAGAATCAACACTCTATCGGTGGCTTGAACAAAAATACCCCAAAGTAACTACAAAATATACCCAAGAGGATATTAGAATATTTCGCAAACCGATATTGGATGAGTTTAAGGACATGATGCATGATCTCACTTTTGTGCGAAGACAAGTTATTTTAAGGATGGCTAATTCTTGTGATTATCCTGAAACGATGGTTGATGAAGCAATGACGATATACAAGCATGCAAGAAATGAAGTAACTTTTTATGATGATGTTCTACCGAGTCTTGAAAAGCTTCACAAGATATTTATATTGGTTGCAGTAACAAACGGTAATGCCGACATTGATCAGATTGGAATCGGTCACTTTTTTGAGCGTGTGTTTCGATCAGCAGAACTAGGCGTTGCAAAGCCCAATCCTAAAGTATTCATCGCAGTAGCTGATTTTTTTCAAACAAAACCTGAACGTATCCTTCATATTGGAGATGATCCCGTTAGAGATATTCAGGGTGCTCAATATCATGATATGGAGACAGTTTGGCTGAATAGAGACAATCAAGAATGGCCTAAAGACATGAAACGCCCAGGCCAGATTGTGAATAATCTTTTTGAATTAGTTGATTTGTTAATATAGTTAGAAAAAAACTTGCAAGGTATAATACGCCAAGTCAAATGAGTAAATTCCAAACCAGCAGCGGTCTAAAGTATGAAAATCAACAGGGCGTTGTTGCTATCAAGGACGGCGTTAAGAAATCTTTAGATATTCTATCTATAGATAATCCTCCAAAACCAAAATGGTTAAAAGTGCCGCTCCCATCCGGTGAGAATTATCGTGAGTTACTGCAAAATGTTCAAACACACAACTTAAATACAGTGTGTGAGGAATCTAAATGTCCAAATCTTGCAGAGTGTTGGAGTCACAAGACTGCGACCTTAATGGTTTTGGGGAATGTATGTACCAGAGCCTGTAAATTTTGTGCAGTTGATACGGGTAATCCACATGGCTGGCTGGATCCGATGGAGCCCTACAACACTGCACTTAGTGTCGCATTTATGAAGTTGCAGTATGTTGTTTTAACCTCCGTGGATAGAGATGATTTAAATGATGGAGGAGCGCATCATATTGCAAATTGCGTTAGGCAAATAAAAATTAAGAATCCAGATGTAGTAGTTGAGGTATTATCTCCAGACTTTGCCGGCTCTAAGGACAGTTTGGATTTATTGCTTGCCAGCGGTTTAGATGTTTTTTCGCAAAACATTGAGACTGTAGATCGACTCACTTACTTCGTCCGTGATCCCAGAGCAGGATACAAACAAACTCTCAATATGTTGGAGCACAGCAGCAAGAAGAATATGATTACTAAATCAGGGATGATGTTAGGTTTGGGGGAAACAACAGCCGAAGTAGTTGCTACCATGCAAGACCTTTACTCCGTTGGAGTGAGCTTATTAACTCTCGGTCAATATCTTCGCCCCACGAAATACCATGTTGCTATGGAACGATTTATCACCCCAGAAGAATTTCATAGGTATAAAGAAATCGGTTTTGAGCTGGGCTTCAAAGAAGTTGTGGCAGGACCACTGGTGAGGTCCAGCTATCGTGCAGAACGATCTTTTTTAAACCTTTTGAGTCGAACATAAAATGATAAGCGAACAACATACTTGGATTCTCTTAGGTACTTTTTTTTTCTCAATGATCTACGCGCCATTTGCACAGACTGCTTTATTGGTTAGTGAGCGGGAGATTGAGTTAGAATCACAGAAGGCTTGGGAGCAGATGTTGGTCCAAAACCCACTTTCACGTGATTTAAGGAAAAGGGCATTAGTTCGTTGTGTTGCAAACAATATCATCAAACAACTAGAAGAGCCTTATCGAAGTATTGATTGGGAAATTAAGCTATTTGAAAATCCTGGGGTGAATGCTTTCGCAATGCCAGGAGGAAAAATGGGAGTCTTTTCCGGGATTTTTGAAGTGGCTGAAAGTCAAGATGAATTGGCAACAGTCATCGGTCACGAGATCGCTCATGTCACTATGAAACATTCCTATGAGAGAGCAAAACGTGACATGAGAACTCAAATTGGCAGCACAATTGGCATGGCTGTTTTAATGGGCAACATTGCGAACCAGCAAATTACAAGTCAAGCTGAGCTCAATCAAATAAATAACCAGATAAATAGCATAAATATGATGTCTCAAATTTTTGCCGAATATGGACTAAATCTTCCTTATAATCGAAGTCAGGAAAAAGATGCTGACAAAGCAGGATTACTATACATGGCAAGATCTGGCTTTAATCCCTTGGCCAGCTTAACTTTGTGGAAAAAGATGAAAAACGAAGGCAATCGACCCAATTTAGAATTTGTATCCTCTCATCCTTCTGACAAAAAAAGAATCAATGGACTTTCCAATCAGTTATCCAAAACACTTAGTGAATACAATGCCGTTGAAAGAAAACCCAATTGTGGTTATTCAAAATGATTCCTCTTGGCGATGAAAACCCAACACGTTCGAAGCCTATAGTAACCATCACGTTGCTAGTAATTTGTTGTTTAATCTATCTTTGGCAAATGAGTTTAGGTCAAGAAGGTCAAAGGGCTATTTATGCTTTGGGTGTAATTCCAGCAAGCTTGCTCGAAGGCAGAGCATTGCCTGTTAGCTTGCAATGGGTAAGCCCTGAGATGACGGTGATAACCTCGATGTTTTTGCATGGAGGATTTTTTCATCTAGCAGGAAACATGCTTTACCTGTGGATTTTTGGTGACAACGTCGAAGACATTTTAGGCAAGGTTCCTTTTATTTTATTTTATCTAGCTTGCGGAATTATTGCTGTATTTACCCAAGCAATACCAGAACCAGATTCTACGATTCCTATGATTGGAGCGAGCGGGGCTATTTCCGGGATACTGGGCGCCTATGTGGTTTTCTTTCCCAAGCATAAAGTAAGAGTGGCGATACCATTTGGATTTTTTATCCAAGTTTTACGCCTTCCAGCCTTTGTCGTTTTATTGTTCTGGTTTATATTTCAATTAATTAACAGCGCAGGTGCAGGCACAGGTGGAGGAGTTGCTTTTCGTGCACACATCGGAGGCTTTGTAGCTGGTTTGGTGCTTGGACCTATAGTTGCTGTATTAACTAGACGCTTCAGGAAAACTAATGAATCGAATTACTAAGGAGAAAACAATGTTTAAGTCTATTTACCAAACTCTCATCATCGTGAGTGTTGCACTTGGTTTGCTTCAATCAGAACCAACTAGTTCACATTCACTGGAAAGTATTATTTCTGGTGAGCATCGATCGGATGCCAATAAGGCCAGAGATATTTACAGGCATCCCAAACAAACTTTGGAATTTTTTGGTCTGCAGGAAGATATGACTGTGGTTGAAATATGGCCCTCAGGAGGTTGGTATGCTGAAATTATTGCGCCTTACCTTAACGAATCGGGACAATATATCTCTGCAGGATACGATCCTAATGACGAAAGCCCCTATTTTCGTGCAAGGGCGGCTGAGTTTATGGATCGACTCAACCAGAATCCGAATCTTTACAGCAATGTGCAGCATAATATTCTTAAACTACCAGACAGAATAGGAATTGCTGAGTCCAACTCGGCTGATATGGTGCTGACTTTCAGAAACGTCCATAACTGGATGGCAAACGACCATGCTGAAGCAGTTTTTGAAGGCTTTTTTAAAGCACTCAAACCAGGCGGTATTTTAGGTGTTGTTGAGCATAGAGGGGATGCTTCTGTGCCGCAAGATCCTGGGGCTAAATCAGGTTATGTTAATCAGGACTATACAATTGCTTTGGCAACAAAGGCCGGATTTATTTTTGAAGCATCTTCTGAGATCAATGCAAATCCTAAAGACACCAAGAACCATCGAGACGGTGTCTGGACACTTCGTCCCACTTATAGCAGTCTGAGCGAAGCAGAAAAAAAGGACTATTCTGATATCGGGGAAAGCGACCGATTTACTTTAAAATTCAGAAAACCAGAATAACCAATTCCCACCTAGTGATGCGTATTTTAATATTGGTTTGCTGCTTACTGGTTTCGGTTGCAGAAGCGAAAGAAGAACCAATTGTGATTATTATCTCCATGGATGGGGTTCCTCATTACATAGCAGATAACCCCTTATTAACTGCTTTTAAGCGTATGGAAAAATATGGAATAAAGGCTGATCATTTAACTCCTGTCTATCAATCAACGACCTATCCCTCTCATGTTTCTATGGCAACTGGTGTTTATCCTGATCGACATGGGATTCTTCATAATTCTTTTATAGATACCCAACAAGGTCGATTTAATTACGACGCTGATGCCAACTGGATTGAAGTGCCACCCATATGGGTGTTGGCTGAGCAACAAGGCATCAAGTCGGCTGTTTTTTTCTGGGTAGGTTCTGAAACCGATTGGCATGGTGTTGGAGCCTCTTATCGCAAAGCCCCCTTTGATCCGAATATCAAAGAAGAACAAAAAATTGAGCAAATTCTAAAATGGATTGATATGGACAAGGTTAACAGACCGAGATTGATTATGAGTTACTGGGATGGGACCGATGATCTGGGACACATTGATGGCCCAGAAAGCCCTAGAGTTTCTCAACAGCAGTTGCGACAAAATAAATTGTTACAGGATTTGATAACTGCTATTGATGACAGGGAAGCCTGGGGACACATTACTCTCATGGTGGTTAGTGATCATGGGATGACTGAAGTGACAAACTACATCAATTTAGAGCGGTTATTGGGAACCTCAGGAATCAAAGCCAGAATTTCAGCGGGGCCTGCTGTGGCACATATTTTTTTGCAAGCAGATGACATCAAGCAAGCTAAAGATTTTTTAAACAAACAAGAACATCTTGTGGTTTATAGAAAAAAAGATCTTCCAGATTCATTCCACCTTAATCACCCATCAAGAACTGGTGATATTGTAGTGACTACAGCGGCTCCCAACATGTTTTCAAGTTTTGGTCAACCAAAAGGTATGCATGGTTATCGACCGGAAACACCGGACATGTGGGGTATTTTTTACGCCCTTGGAGCGGCTGTTGCACCTAAAAAAATAGGATCGATTCATCAGGTGGACGTTGCACCAACAATAGCAAATATATTAGGCATCGAGATGCCAGACCATATTCAAGGCAAGGCTGTTATTTTGGGGAAGTAGCTCTGCTAGCCAAGGATCCAACCGTAATGATTGTTACTTGGGCGACCACCTTCTTGAAGATAAATTTCTTTTAATTGTGCCATTCTATCTGTCGAAATCTGACGTCTGGTTTCATCAACATCAATTTGATAGATTTTTGCTGCATTGAGTCCCAGAATTTTTGTTTTATCTTCATCGGTTATTGCAGCATAGCCAAATTTATCCTGCATCTCTTCAGGAATTTGGAATCGTCTTAATGCTTCTATTTGCCATTGTGGGGAGCCCCACCAAATTGAATCAGTACCAAATAAAACATGGTCAGAACCAAATGCTTTTATAATTTGACCCAAAAGGTGGGCACAGATTCTCGGATGGGTAATCACTGTGTGTCCAAATGTTGTCCCTAGTTCCATATAAACATTCGTCATAGCAGGATTATTGATTCGGTCTCGACACAAATCAGTCGTCCATTGCAAGTAACCTGTGTCACTCAATGACATATCTTCACTAGGTAGACTGGGATTGTCAGACTTGAATCCAGAATGATAAACAACAATATTGAGATCCGGATGATCCAATGAAACTTTTTTGATGTCTCTGGGGTTGGTGTAATCAGTCACCCCAGGTTTCAGATTCTGGTTAAATGGGAGCCCCTTATGAACGTTAATTGTATTTTTCCCCCAGCTTTTGATTTTCTCATAAAACGGATAGATCAGTTCTTCATCATCCATCCACCAAGAATACTCACCGCGCATGTTGAAAACACCGGTATAAAATTTCCATGCGTCTATGTTCAGTTCCAATGCTTGTCGTTCAGCTTCCTCAAGAAAGTTTGGATAATAAGGTGCAATGGGCCCATGACACAGCATCCTTTGGGAACCTGACATTGCATTGACGGCATTTCTAGCTGTAACCATTTCGTCAACATTGATCACATCAAACAATTTAGATGCCACTCCACTCAAACACGCAACTGAAACTTCGCTATCTAGAAAGACCTCTTTAACATAATTATCAAAGGTTAAATCACCTTTTTTAGGTTCTCTGCCTCGGAGCTCTTGGTTAAATTTCCATGCCATCATTTTTCCTCTAAAGAATAGAGGCTCTGTTTTACCTGTTGCCACATGGTGGGTTTGTACATCAAAGATAAATTCTTTTTTTGGCCACAGCTCTCTGTAAGCTGAAGGGTCCAAAGTTTCTTCAGCATGGACGCTAAAATATTTACCAAACACTTGGTTCATAGCTAAAAAAGCAACGGCCATGCCACTGGATGTTTTCAGGAAATCTCGTCGATTTAGCCCTGTTTTTTTTCCATATTGAGAAGCCAAGGTTTGAATCAACGCTTCAACTTCTTTTTGTTGTTTGGTTTGAGGTGTAGGCAAAAACTCTTCATTTGAAACCACTTGAGTGGGTACGGGTGAAGGTTTGTCTTCTATTTGATCACGGTGAAATTTTTTGATCCACATTCGCCCAATTCCTATTTTGATGGTGCTGTTGCACCTTGGATTGCAACTCGATGCATCAAGCGATGCGCTTGTCCAAAATCAAAAATTCCTTTGTGAGCAGTGCATCTGTTGTCCCAGAATGCAATTGAGTTATTTTCCCATTTGAAACGGCAATAGAGTTCAGGTTTTTGAATATGCTGTAGGAGAAATTCTTTCAATGTTTTATTTTCTTTTTCTGTTAACTCTTTGAAATGAGAAATCAACAGTTCACTGTAGAACAGACATTTTTTTCCTGTCTCTGGATGTCTGCAAACCAAAGGGTGTTCACCCGGAGGTGTTGCTTTTCTGGCCATTTCATAGCCTTTAGCTCCATATGTTTCTAACACAGCAGTTAAATTTTTATGAAAATTGTCATGAATCGCGGTTAGGCCTGAACATAATTTCTGCATAGGTTTTGATAACAATTCATACGCAGCATACAAGTTAACCCAAGCTGTGTCGCCTCCAACATCCGGAACATCGAGCGCGTACAGTACAGCACCTTTTAAGGGTTTTTTCATGAAAGAAGCATCAATGTGCCAAGTAACGTCTGAGACAATTCCATCATAAAGTCCGGGGTATTCTTGGACGTAAACGTTGGGATAACCATCGAGCGTTGGCATATAACCAGGTCCCTGCAACTCTCCGAAATTCTTGGTGAATGCTACATGTTGTTCTGGTGTTAACAACTGATTTCTAAAAAAAAGTACTTGGTGCTCCAGCCAAGCTGACTTGATTTCTTCCAATGCTTTTTTGGCCAAAGGTTTACTGAGATCAACGCCGGAAACTTCGGCCCCAAGTGCTCCTGAAATAGGTTTAATTTTAATAATGTTGTATTTCATGGCTATTTATCTTTCACTAGATTAAACCTAAAAATTATCCAAGACAAATCACAATTAAGTATTGTTTTTCTGAATGGGCCTGATCAAGAATACATTTATAATAGCTATCAGTGAAACAATTGTAACTATTGAAAATGGTAATAAATAACTGCCAGTATCGGTTTTAATTTGGCTCAATAAATTGGTGGCTAGGGCGGCACCCATGCCATCAATAAATGTGATGATGCCAAGAATTCTACCTAAATAAGCTGGACCAAATATTTCGACCGCTACTAGTTGAATCATACTAAAACTGCCACCAAATCCCAAGCCAAAGACCACTGTGAATAGACCTAATTTTGTAGGACTCTTTGTCAGCAAAATTTGATTGGAGTCGAAATCAAATAACAATAAAGTACCTAAAAACAGGATGATGGAAGTGATCAGCAAAACCGTTCTTTTTGGAACGGTGTCACTGATGGCGCCGAAAGCAAATTTTCCAATAAAACTGAACCAGAATAATGTAGAGAAAAGAAATACCGCTTGTTGAGGAGAAAATGCAGCTTCTTGTTCAAAAAAGATAGTAATTTGACTGTTGAGCCCTTGGATCGAAAACCAAAGACAAGCTGACCCAATTCCTAGGCACCATAAGGCCCTTGATTTCAATGCAGTCAGTAAAGTGACACTTGCTATGCCATTATCGGAAGGCTCTAATATTTTAGGTAACCCGTCTGGAAACAAACCCAGATTAGAAGGTTTTTCTTTAATAAATGTATAAGCAGGTATCACTGCAAACAGCCAAAAGAGGATGCTGAGTAATCCAAAACCCCATCGCCAACCCAACTCTGGATCATTGACTATCGGTGAAATCATTAATGGCAGGATCGCACCGCCTAAACTGGAGCTAGCTACCAGCATTCCAATCACTTTACCTCGATGTTTTACGAACCAGTTTGAGACGATAATAACGTTGACTACCAAGCCAGATAAGACCAGACCAATAGCCAACAAGAAATGCAGTCTGTAGAGATCAGATATAGAGTCAGAAAAGGAATAGAGACTGTATGTGACAGCCATCAGAACAATTCCTATCCGCATTATTCTTAATGCACCGAACTTATCAATCAGCATGCCAGCGAAAGGTGCAAATAAGGAAGCAAAAAGAAGAGTAATGGTGACTGTCAGACTAATTTCTGCTTCATTAGAGCCAAACTCTTCCATCAATCTAGGGAAGAGTGTTTGAGGGACAAATAAAGTCATTGCGTTGGTAAAGAAATAAATTAAAGTACAGCCTATGGCGACATACCATCCATAGAAAAACTGAGCTTTGTTATCATCCATTTACAATACTTCCATCTAAAAATTGGTCGTTTACTATGCGTTCTTCGTTTGGTTCTTAATCTTTGATCATCGATTACAAACGACTGCTATAATGCCTAATATGAGAAAGGATTCTATTGCAATAATCAATGCCAATATTGTCAATGAAGGTTCAATTTTTCAAGGAGACCTGCTCATAAAAGGTGGTCGGATTATAAAAGTTGAGCCTTCCATTCATATCCCAGAGGGCACACAAGTTATTGATACCAAAGGTAAATACCTCTTGCCTGGCCTCATCGACGACCAAGTGCACTTCCGAGAGCCTGGATTGACGCATAAAGGTGGAATATTGTCGGAATCTGCTGCTGCAGTTGCTGGTGGTGTCACCAGTTTTATGGATATGCCCAATGTTAAACCGGCAACAACAACCCGAGAATTGTTGGCTCAAAAATATGCATTAGCCGCAGGGAAGGCTTATGCAAATTACGCTTTTTATTTGGGTGCAAGCAATACTAACATTGATGAAATCAAACAATTACAAACTGGAGACACATGCGGTGTAAAGGTTTTTATGGGTTCTTCTACCGGCAACATGCTGGTTGATGATTCGCAAGCTCTGGAGGATATTTTTTCCCAATGTCCAGTACTCATTGCAACTCATTGCGAAGACAACCCAACGATTGAAAGAAATATGGCAGAAGCACGTCGGAGATATCCTGAAGGTGATATTCCGTTGTCTGAGCATCCTATTATACGATCCGTAGAGGCTTGTTATAAATCGTCCTCCAAAGCCGTGATGCTTGCTAAAAAATACGATAGCAAATTGCATGTATTGCATCTAACTTCACAGAAGGAGCTAGGTTTATTTTCAACAGGAGACCCCTGCAAAAAGAATGTAACAGCGGAGGTATGTGTCCATCATCTTCATTTTGATGACAGTTATTATGAATCGATGGGGTCAAAAATTGTCTGTAACCCAGCAATTAAAACTTCAAGTGATCGGAATGCTTTGATGGATGCGGTTAGAAATGGGATTATCGATGTCATCGCAACTGATCATGCCCCACATACACTTGAAGAAAAAGCCAAACCCTATCCTGATCACCCAGCCGGATTGCCTTTAGTTCAGCATTCATTGCTTGCACTATTGGATTTCTATCACAAGGCTGAATTGTCTCTGGAGGTCATTGTCGAGAAAACCAGTCATGCCTTAGCCAATATTTATGGCATTAAGGATCGCGGATTTATAAGAGAAGGTTACTGGGCAGATCTGGTTTTGGTGGATGTTGAAAAAACAACAAAGGTCAATACAGGAAACATTTTATATGATTGCGGTTGGTCTCCATTTGAAGGACACGAGTTTAACTCATTGATTGATAAGACTTTTGTCAATGGTGAGTTGGTATATAGCGATGGTCAATTAATTACCGACCCATCGGGACTAAAAATAGAGTTTGTTTGAACTTGGGAATCCATCCAAAAGATTAAAATATCATTTTGTTTCTATACAGGATGTGTTAATTTTCCATTTGAAATCCTTTTATGGTTGTAAAGGTAGAAAGAATAAGAACTAAAAGCAGTTAGATTTAAATTTTCGGTTATTTATAACGGTTTATAAAAAGCTCCAAAAAGTTGTCTTAAACAATGCAACCCACCAACACAAAAGATCCTCAGTACTATCATAAAGTCGTTGATTGCCAATGGGGATGTCCTGCCCATACTGACGTTCCTGGATATATTCGATTGATTGCTCAGGGCAAATATACCGAATCATACATATTGAATCGTGAGTCAAACGTTTTTCCAGGTATTTTAGGAAGAGTCTGTGACCGACCATGCGAACCAGTCTGCAGAAGAGTTAGGGTCGAGGATGAGCCCGTTGCAATTTGCCGATTAAAACGTGTTGCAGGTGATCTTAAGGATGATTTTAAAGATTTATTACCCCCAGTTCCTGAAAAGAAAAATGGGAAAAAAATAGCATGTATAGGAGCTGGATGTGCTTCCTTCACGGTAGCCAATGATTTGCTTCCCCTAGGTTACGAAATTGATATCTTTGAGTCGCTTCCTGAAACTGGAGGTTTAATCAGAAGCAATATACCTAAATTCAGGCTGCCTCCCAGTGTTATTGACGAAGAGTTTGATGTCATTGTCAGGCAGGGGGCCAATCTTCATCTGAATCATCCAATTGAAAGCATGAAAAATTTATTGGAGCAAGAGTATGATGCCATTTTTGTAGGCACTGGCGCTCCTAAAGGCAGAGAATTAGACTTACCTGGAAGATATGAAACCGATCAAATATTCGTTGGCATTGCTTGGTTGGAATCCGTGGCTTTTGAACACATCGACAGTGTTGGCGAAAGGGTAATCATTGTTGGTGGTGGTAATACTGCTATGGATTGTTGCAGGTCTTCGCTCAGACTGGGTGGCAAGGATGTAAAAGTGATTTATCGAGGATCTCGGGACCGAATGAAATCTTCGGATTGGGAGCTGGAACCTGCTTTGGAAGAGGATATAGATTTGATTCTAAATCATTCACCAGAGGAATATGTGGTTGAAAAAGGCAAATTGGTAGGCATGCAGTTTGCCGAACTTGAGTGGGACCAAGATGAAGATGGGAGATTTACTTCAAAGAAAATTAACGAAGTAATTATACCCTGCGATACTGTCATTTTAGCTATTGGCCAGGAGAATTCATTTCCTTGGGTGGAAAGAGATATTGGCATGGAGTTTGATCAATGGGAAGTTCCTGTGGTTGATCCCGTAACTTACGAGTCTACAGTCAAAGGTGTTTTTTTTGGTGGTGATTCAGCATTCGGACCAAAAAACATTATTGAGGCTGTAGAGCATGGGCATCAAGCAGCAATATCAATTGATAAATATTGTTACGCCAAGCCACTGACAGATCGTTTGGATTATGGCATGAATCTTATGTCGGCAAAAATGGGCATCCACGAATGGAGCTATAGCAATGATTACGATTACGACCAACGTTTTGAAGTACCAACCGTACCCATGGATAGCCGATTCAAAGATATCAACATTGAGGTTGAATTAGGTTTTGAACCAGGACAATTTCGCCGCGAAGTTGAACGTTGTTTAAATTGTGATATCCAAACAGATTTTGTGGCAAATCTTTGTATCGAATGTGACGCTTGTATTGATGTCTGTCCAGTGGATTGTCTAATGATTACCGACAATGCAGATGAGGATGTTCTTCGCAGTAAAATTAAAACACCTGCTGAGAATCCTGAGCAAGCCATCTATGTTTCTGAAGATTTACCACAGACTGGTCGAGTCATGATTAAGGATGAAGATGTTTGTATCCACTGCGGATTATGTGCCGAACGTTGCCCAACTGCTGCTTGGGATATGAAGAAATTTGAATTACTCATACCCTATGCTATGGATGAAGAAAAACAAACCATTGAGAGGAAAGCAGAAGCAGGCTAAAGTGAGCAAAGCAAGCTACAATAATTTCACAGTCAAGTTTGCAAATGTAAATGGCACAGGGTCATCCAGTGCAAATGGCCTATTCATGAAAAGTATTTTCCGCATGGGAATACCTGTAGTAGGCAAAAATTATTTCCCTTCTAACATCCAGGGGCTCCCCACGTGGTATGAAGTCAGGGCCAGTGAGGCAGGATACCTTGCTCCTTCAGGGGGTGTAGACATCATGGTGGCAATGAATGCTGAAACCTATGATCAAGATCTTGCAATCGTGGATGCAGGAGGCTATCTGCTCTATGACTCAACGTGGCCCAGAGAAAATCTAATGTCGAGGGATGATATCACTATTTTAGGTGTGCCTTTGGCAAGAATGTGCAATGAAAACTTTGACAATGCAAGGGCTCGTACGTTAATGAAGAACACAGCCTATGTAGGCAGCTTAGCTGCTTTACTGAATATGGACATGTCGGTCATAGAACAGTTACTTTTGGATATTTTTGGTTCCAAAACCAATCTTATTGATGCAAACAAGACGGCACTGCAGTTGGGTCACGATTATGCAACATCAAATTTCGAATGTCCTCTTCCTTTTGAAACAAAGTCTAGCAACAAAACAGAAGGCTACATCATGATTGATGGCAATGCCACAGCTGCTTTAGGTTGTCTTTATGCTGGTGCAACTGTGGGCTCTTGGTACCCAATTACTCCTTCCACATCCCTTATGGATTCTTTTAGAGGTTACTGTGACATATTTCGTAAAGATGAAGAAACGGGAAAAAATAATTATGCAATTATTCAGGCTGAAGATGAATTGGCAGCCATTGGCATTGCCTTGGGTGCTGGTTGGAATGGATGCAGATCTTTTACACCTACAAGTGGCCCAGGCATTTCTTTGATGAATGAATTCCTAGGATTTGGTTACTATGCTGAAATACCAACAGTGGTTTTTGATGTACAAAGAACTGGACCATCAACAGGTATGCCCACAAGAACCCAACAAGGAGATATTTTAGCTTGTGCATATGCTTCTCATGGGGATACACGCCATGTTTGTCTGTATCCTTCGGACCCAGAAGAAGCGTTCCACTTTTCAGTCAAGGCTTTTGATTTGGCAGATCAGTTGCAAACACCTGTGATTCTTCTTTCAGATCTTGATATTGGTATGAATGATTGGATGATTAAAGACCTCACTTGGGATAAAGATTACACCCCCAATCATGGCAAGGTGCTGAACACAAAAGAGTTAGAGGAGATGGAAAATTTCTACCGCTATCTTGACAAAGATGGTGACGGTATCCCATACAGAACAATACCGGGTGGTCATCCAAAGGGTTCTTATTTCACCAGAGGTTCTGGCCACAACAAACTGGGTGCGTACACTGAGGATGCCCAGGAATATCAAGACTTGGTTGACAGGCTTCTGGTGAAGTGGGAAACAGCAAAGGATTTAGTGCCAAAACCCATTATTGATTTTTCTGATTCCAACGATTATGCAATTCTTTCTATAGGTAGCTGCGATGATGCGATTCGAGAGGCAAGAGATACATTGAGTGAAAAAGGCTTGAGTTTTAATTATTTAAGAATTAGAGCATTTCCTTTTGCCAAGGAAATTGAGGATTTTTTAAAAGTTCATGAAAAAATTTTTGTGGTTGAACAGAACCGAGATGGCCAGTTGCAAAAACTACTATCGATGGAAACAGGCACACATATGGAAAAGTTAGATTCAATCAGGATGTATGATGGTATTCCCATATATTCTGGAAATCTTGTTAAGGAAATATTAAACAGACTGAGAGAAAATGAAGCGTCATGAGTTATATTAAAAAACCAAAAATTTTACGAGACAATGCAAAGCGCAATGAGCTAGATATGACATATGACGATTACGAAGGCTCAATGTCGACACTCTGTGCCGGTTGTGGACATGATTCAATTACAGGTGCGATCATTGAGACTGTTTTTGATCTTAACATTCCTCCTCATAGGATGATTAAATTAAGCGGTATTGGTTGTTCATCCAAAACTCCTGCATATTTCGCGAGCCAATCACATGGCTTTAATGCAGTTCACGGCAGGATGCCATCTGTTGCAACAGGAGCTCAATCTGCCAACAGCGACATGTATTACATAGGTGTTTCTGGAGATGGAGATACTCTTTCAATTGGTATGGGACAGTTTTCTCATGCAATAAGACGAAATTTAAACATGCTTTATATCATAGAGAATAATGGTGTTTATGGCTTGACCAAAGGGCAATTTTCAGCCTCAGCTGATGTTGGGTCCACAGCAAAAAAAGGGGCACCCAATATGCAAACGCCAATTGATCCTTGCCAAGTCGCAATTTCAATGGGAGCAACTTTTGTTGCACGAAGTTTTTCTGGCGATAGAGATCAACTAGTGCCCCTGCTTAAAACTGGCTTGATGCACAGAGGCTTTGCGTTAGTCGATGTTATATCTCCATGTGTTACCTTCAATGACCATGAAGGCTCTACCAAGAGTTATATGCACACAAGAGAAAATAAAAATGAAGCCGTCTATACTGATTACATCCATCCACTCACTGAAATCAATGTTGATTATGCCGAAGGATCAACGATAAAAGTAGATCTCCATAATGGTGGCAAAGTCATACTGAACAAAGCACATAAAAACTATAGTCCGATCGATCGTAGCGATGCCATCAGAGGTGTTCGTGAATCAAATGATAAAGGTGAGATACTTACAGGTTTGCTTTATATTGATGAAAACCAGTCAGATTTTATTGAAAATGAAAATACAGTTGAAACACCACTCAATGAACTTTCTTTTCAAAGCTTATGCCCCGGTTCTGGGCAAATGGCAGAACTTCAAAAACGCTATAAGTGATCATCCGGTTTTAGTGAAAACCGTCATAATCAACAGAGAAAATTCTCGAAAGTTAATCCTTGGTATATTTACTAGCATTTTCTTGGTCAGTGCTTTATCGGCTGAGACCAACTCAAAGGAATTGCCGCAGAGCTTAGCAAGCATTCTGGCTGAGCAAAGTATTCCAATGAATACTCTCAGTCTTGTTGTCCAAGAAGTTCATTCAAAGAAGCCAATTGTGGCTGTAAATCCAAGAACATTGAGACAACCAGCATCTTTAGCAAAATTATTTACCACCTTTATTGCTTTGGACTATCTTGGGCCAGGTTATCAATGGCAGACGGAAATTTTTTCTTCAGATTCAATACTTGATGGTTCGACAGAATATCTAATATTCCGAGGGTCTGGAGACCCATATCTTACAAAGGAAAATATTTGGTTGATTGTTAATCAGTTACAAAACTTGGGTCTTAAAACC
Organism: uncultured Woeseiaceae bacterium; assembly: GCA_964633465.1. Taxonomy (GTDB): domain Bacteria; phylum Pseudomonadota; class Gammaproteobacteria; order Steroidobacterales; family UBA11654; genus DTSX01. The sequence goes on from CAZWGB010000012.1 coordinate 21,025, forward strand.
ATCGAAAATGGATTACTTTTGGATCAATCTTATTTTGAGGCCAATCAATCCAATTCTGGAGATTTTGATAACGAACCACTACGCCCCTATAATTTAATGCCATCAGCCCTATCAGCAAATTTTAATACGGTTGATTTTACACTGGCACCAAACAGCACCAAAGGTTCAGTGGATATTTCTTTCAATACTTTGCCTACAAACATCATCTTTGATAACAAAATGAAATTGGGGAAAGGGCAATGTCACAATTTTATGGATGCAGTCGAGTTTAACGAAAGCCAAAGTAATAAAGTGGTGACCATTTCAGTTGAGGGTTATTTTCCAGAGGATTGTACCAAGGTTGAGCATGAGCTATCGCTAACCAATACCAATCATTACTTTCACAGCATTTTTTCTGATTTTTGGCATCTATCAGGAGGAGAATTCAAAGGTTATGCGGTAGAAACAGCAAAGAAAAATCTTGGAAAACCATTGCTGATCCATAATTCACCACCGTTAACAGAGATTATTAGGTTCACCAACAAAGACAGTAACAATTTTATGAGCAGGCAAATATTCCTAACGTTGGGTAATCACCAAAAAAAGCAGGTTGCTACTTTACAAGCATCACGCATGGTTGTGCGTTTTATGTTGGATAAATATGGAATTGATTTTCAAGATCAATTTTTAGATAACGGTTCCGGATTATCACGCAAAAACCGTATTCGTGCTGAAACTGTGTCCCAATTATTGATGAAAATTTATCAACATCCTCTGCGAGCTGAGTTTATCTCTTCTCTTCCGATATCAGGTATTGATGGAACCACCAAAAAGCGGTTTAAAAAATTCCCTCTCAAAGAAAGAATGCATTTAAAAACTGGAACTATCAATGGTGTTAAAGGTCTTGCTGGTTATGTTAAAGGGCTATCAGGCAAAGAATACGTCGTGGTTTTTATGCACAACGATTTTTCAGAATTCACCTATAAAACGAAACCGTTTCAAGATGCTTTTTTAACTTGGGTTGTGCAAGACCACAAATGGTAGTGTATAAAGATTGAATGTTTTTATTTTTTTACTGCGGTGTTTTTCAATCTCCATAACATCAGAATGCTGATAATAACAATATATATCACAGCCTCTAATTCGACTGTTTTGGCCTGCCAAAAATAATGCCAAACTGCTAAAACAACAGCAGTGTAGACAATGCCACTGATTGTAGACCGATTTTTGTTGAACCAAGGTTGTAACCCTTTGTGTGAAGCAATACCCATAAACAACAAACACAGAAACCCACCCCATCCAACAAGCAGATAAGGGGTTTCAATAATATCAACTATGATAATTTTAATGTCCCCACTTTGATCAAAAATTGCATAGCTTAAAAAATGCATGAGCGAATAAAAGAATGCTACCAGACCCATTGGTTTAGGAAATTGTCGAAAAAAAGCAATGTCTGAATAATAACCTAGTGGTGTTAATAGAAGCGTAACAATTAGAATTCTCAAGCCCCAGTCACCGGTTGTGTGAATGATTGTCTCAATAGGATTGGCACCAAGGCCCCCATAAACACCCAGCGCTTTTAAAATAAGATCGAAAAAAGGGATGAGGCTGATGAGAGTTATTAATCGGACGGTGTTTTTCATCTAGTTGTTAGTGAATCTAGTAAATTGGATCAATTAATAGGAAATATCTAAAAATTCTTTCTTAGATCTACGGTTCGGTACAAGTCAGCAACTTCTTCAGCGTAACCATTAAACATGAGAGTGGGTTGTTTTGCAGCAAATAATCCAGATCCTATGCGTCGTTCCCGAGCTTGACTCCATCTTGGATGATTCACCGTCGGATTTACATTTGCATAAAATCCATACTCATTTGGAGCTGCTAAATTCCAAGTTGTTTTGGGTCTTTTCTCTTGAAAAGAAATTTTGACAATGGATTTAATGCTCTTAAATCCATATTTCCAAGGTATCACTAAACGTATAGGTGCGCCGTTTTGATTCGTCAATTCACGTCCATAGAGTCCTACAGCAAGAAATGCTAAAGGATGTGTCGCCTCCTCAATGGTGAGTCCTTCAATGTAAGGCCAATCTAGGATACGCCGTTTTTGACCAGGCATTTCGCTGGGTCTAAATATTGACTCAAAGGCTACATATTTGGCTTTGGAATTGGGTTGAGATTTTTTAATGAAATCCATGAGAGAAATACCAACCCATGGAATGACCATTGACCAGGCTTCGACACATCGCAGCCGATAAATACGTTCTTGAAGTTGATGCGATGCAATAATATCTTCATAGGCAAGTGTTCCGGTTTTTTCAGCTTCCCCTGTGACCAAGACCGTCCAGGGTTTTGGTTTGAAGTTACCACTGTAACGATAAGGGTCTGACTTTCCCAAACCGAATTCATAAAAATTGTTATAGGTGGTAATCTCCTCGAAACTATTGACAGTTTCAGTTGTAGAGAATTCAGAGTTTCTTGTAAACGTCAGGTTATCTCTTTTGATTGCATGATTATCTGCAAGAACAGACGCTAAGGGTGTGCTTGCTGAGATTATACCAATTGATTTAATCAGGTTTCTCCGGTTGAGATAGGCTTTCTCAGGAGTGATCTCAAACGACTTTATTTTTTTTTCATTCTTGATAAGAACAGTCATAGCTTGATTTGATGATTAGTATTTTTACTGTCAATTTTCGTATATTAACTGATTCGAAGAAAGACATATAACCGATTCGAAGATAGACACAAAAAATATCTGATGAGACAATAATGCGATTCACCAATTTTAGGCACGCATGCAATTCCGTTTATACACAATAGTTTTTTTGATGCTACTTGTTCTCAGCTGTGATTCATCCACTGAATCAGATGTCATTGAAATGACAGTTGCTGGAACGGCTATACCAAACACAGTTGGAGAAGAACATTTCCTCAATTTTAAAACGGCAGTTGATGCACAATCAGAAGGTACTCTAAAATTGAAAATGTTGGTACATGGTCAACTGGGTTCTGAAGAGAATTTGGTATCTGGGCTTAGAAGAGATAGGGTACACTTTGCAAATCTATCAGCCATTATAACTTCAACATTGATTCCGGAGACAGCGCTGCTTTACGCTCCCTATCTTTTTGACAATGAAGAAGAAGCTGATTTTGTTTATGACAACTACCTTACTCAGATATTTACTGAGCTCCTTGCTGCAAGAGGGTTACAGTTTATATCATGGAGCGAGATAGGTTTTCATAATGTTTACGGTAAGGAACCCATTTTGCTTCCAGAAGAGGCTAAAGGTAAGAGATACAGGGTTTCCGCAAGCTTGAGTTCACGTTATTTTGCTGAAGCGATCGGAGCAGATTTGATCCCTATGGGTTATGCTGAAATTGTGCAGTCCTTGCAAACGGGCTTGATTGAAGCAGGGGACAATTCAGTTGCTTTATACGCGAAAAGAGGCATTGATCAAGAAGCACCGCATTACACCCTAACCCAACATTCACTGGGAATGTCAATTATGGTCGCGAGAAAAGTTTGGTGGGATCAATTGACGTCCAGACAGCAAGAGATCATCACAAATGCATGGCCCGAAGCAACAATTTTGAGACAATCACTGCGGCAAGAAGTAGCGAGAGATCTGGCAAACGCCGCATCATTGGGGATTGTAGTTCATGCACTATCGGAATCGGATCGTGAGCTCTGGAAACAGGCAACACAAGGGCAAGTAGAACGCCTAGCTATTGAAATCGGTGGGCGTGCTAAAGAAGTTCTTGATTTGATTTCAGAAGGGAAAAAACAATTTCAAATGTCATTAAATTAAATAATAATCTTTACTGCCATGAACGTTTCACAAAATTATAAAAAAATAATTTTAATTGTTGCAACAATCAGCATGGCAGGTATTACTTTTGGAATCACTATGCCTTTGAGCACCTTGACTTTAAAAAGTTGGGGTATAAGCAGCACTATGATAGGTTTAAATTCAGCAATGCCAGCACTTTCAGCTGTTTTACTCACTCCTTTTTTGCCAAAAATCATGAATCATTGGGGACAAAGAAATGTTATCAGGTTTTGTTTGGTCCTGGTTGCGACATGTTGCATTTGCCTGCCCCTTTTTCCTAATTTATTCAGCTGGTTTATTCTGAGATTTTTACTTGGCGCAGGAGCAACAGGTATCTGGGTGTTAAGCGAAGTTTGGATCAACAATTTTGCTGAGGATCATAACCGAGGAAAAATAATTGGCGCTTATTCCGCGTTGTTGTCTTTGGGATTTATTGTTGGGGTTTTGATGTTTTCAGTCATTGGGGTTGAGAGCAACACAGCATTCTATCTTGCTGCTGGATTTGTAATCATTGCTGCTATTCCCGTATGGACAATGTCGGATTTACCCAACGATGAGATGGCAGAAGATGTTTCTTTTTGGCAGCACATGGTTTCAAGTCCTGGACTGATGGGATCCAGCTGGATGATGGGGTTTTTGTATGCTGCTACAGCTTACTTACTTCCAATCTTTGCTCTTCAATTTGATTTAAATTACGCCCAATCATCCAGAACTATTGCTTGGCTTGGTAGTGGTGAATTAGCCTTGCCTCTTTTCGTTGGTTGGTTTGCCGATAAAGTCGATAAAAGAAAATTAATGATTTTCATAGCTCTGGTTACCATAGCGACCCTCTCAATCATGCCGTTTGTTTTTGCTGCACCTTTCATGCGTTTGGCCATCTTGTTTGTCTTGGGAGGCGCAATCATGAGCTTCTATTCTCTGGGTTTGACCATGCTTGGGCAAAAATTCAAAGGCAGTCTATTGGCATCTGCCAATGCCAGTTTTATTTTCTTTTTGTGTTTGGGGGAAATCATTGGCCCGCCGGTGATTGGGACGGCTATGGACCTTTTTGGGACGTATGCTTTCGGTTGGTCAATGGCCTTGTTTACTTTGGTCTACTTGTTGATTTTCATTTCCGCTGGGAATAGAACTGAGATGCAGTCAGCCTAAGCAATAGGGTTTTCAAGAGGTTTATCTTCAATTCCAGGTTCAGTAGGTTCAGTAAATTCTTCAACAGCATGCCTGTAACTGAATTCATGCCTGATAGTCAATCCTTCACTTCGTTGAGCTTCAGCTTCAATATAAGTTGGACGATATATTGTTCTTTTTATTGCAGATAACGCTACTCTGTCCAAGAGCTCACTAGGATCAGACTCAATAATACTTACCTTATTGGTTTTACCAGTTGTTTCCACATCAAAGCGAACCGTTAAAAAACCCTGTTTATAAGTCTTATTTTTTTCAATAGGCCGATCGATTGGGTATCTTTCTGGAATGAAAATACTCCTAACTCTTACTGGTTTAGAGAATCGTTCTTCTATCTCAGGTCTTAATGAAGAATCCTCTTCGATTAACTGCCAGCAATCTTGATACGCTCTATTTGCCGACGACACTCTGCCATAGCTAGTGTAAGTATCACCTAAATCAATGAGAACCTCTAGCTTCAAACGCAGGTCTTGATTCTGATTCTCCGCAAATAGATCCAATGCTTTTTTCAGGGGGCTGACACTGTCGTACATACTGATTCCTTCTCTTCTATGGGAAAAAGAAATACCCTGTAATGTATTGATTAATTTTTTTGACTCTTGATTTTCTCGATTCGATTGTCTACCTAAGAGTTCTTCGAACACAAGTCGCTCAGATAATACTTGTCCTGAGCGTCTATACCATTTTGCAAGCTTTACTAGGGATTCATCAACCTTCATACTGTCCTTGCCATAACGATTATTATAAATGCCGAGCTGAAAACTTTGATGGTGGTTCGCCTCTTCCAAATTTTTCAATCCAATAAAGCTCTCAGTTAATGAGTCATGAATATTAATTTGTTCTAAATTATAAAAACCATTATTTACCCAATTTATATGGAGGGCCCTTTTAAAGATTTCAACGGCTTCGTTGTATTGTTCTGATTTGTTGAAAGCCAATCCCAAAGCAACTAGTGGCGACACTAAATCAGAGGAGATAATGTTGTTTGATTCGATCAGATCAATGCATTCGATAAAGATTTTTATAGCTTGTTCAAAATCACCAATCATAAAATAGGAACTAGCTAGATTATTCAACGGATTAACCAAATTCTGACTTTCAGGACCATATATTTCTTGGGTTATATTTAGGATTTCCGAAGCTGTTAAAATACTCTGCTGATAGCGTTCTTCGTCGTATAAACTTAAGAAATTCTGTTGTAATTGATTCCTTTTTTCTAATAGCTCTTTCTGAGTTTCTTCCTGGGCAGAGGATACAAATGAGGTTATCAATATAACCAATAGGAGAGAACTGAGAGCAACTTTAAATCCGTATTTTTGCAAGGTACTGAAATCCAATCTTGAAAATTATTTTTTATGCACTGTGATTTTTAATTTATCATAAATACTACACAGAATGATGAGTACACGCTATACCAAAAAATGATATTTGATTTGAACAAAAAAATTGAAATGCCTGATCCTAAGGATGCCTTAAAGGGTAGAGATCAATCTTTACCTGTTTCACCCAAGCACTATGTTAATGGCGAAGATATCCAAGGGCCTTATCCAAATGAATGTAAAGAGCTGAAAGTTGCTATGGGTTGTTTTTGGGGCGCTGAAAAATTATTTTGGCAACAGGACGGAGTGTATTCAACCAGTGTTGGCTATATGGGTGGCTATACAAAAAATCCAACTTACCGAGAAGTTTGTTCTGGAAACACTGGCCATACTGAAGCTGTTTTAGTTGTCTACGATCCAGCAATTATGTCATTGAAAGAACTGCTGAGAATTTTTTGGGAGGGACATGACCCCACCCAATATATGCGACAGGGAAACGATATAGGAACCCAATATAGGTCGGCTATTTACTTTTCTGATGAGGGTACGTTAGATGTTATTAACGAGACAAAGCATGAGTACCAAGAACAACTCACCCAATTTAGTCGTGGAAATATAGTTACCGAAGTGAAGCCAATGACAGAATTTTATTTTGCTGAAGATTACCATCAGCAGTATTTGGCTAAAAATCCAGATGGTTATTGCGGCCTTGGAGGGACTGGAGTATTACTGGAAGGATAAAGACTAGTTCAAGACCTTATATCCCCTGCCTCTCAAGCAGCGTCTAACAATTTGTTCTTTTTGCCGCGTCACTCTAATTCCAGACTGGGCAACACCGGTAACAGCACTAACCTCGAAGGTATCTCCCCAGGATCTTTCATCATCTGTAATTGCTTCTATCACAGCTCCTACTATTGCTCCTGTTGCCGCACCTTTTGCTATACTTTTTCCAGTCGATATATCCTCTGCAAAGGTACTGCATTCTTCCAGATCCAATTCATATTGGGTCATATTGACCCCCTTGGCGTCCACAATAGGTTTTCCACTGCCAGGGGTAAAAATAGAGTCCGATTGTGTGGAAATGCATCCAGATATAAGGAAAAAGGACAGCAGATATGGAAAGTGTTTCATGAAATATTTCCTTGTTTAGCAATGATGTAAGATTAACAAAGAACTATGGAGAAAAAATGGTCTTTTGTCATCTGATGGTATATGTAACTAACTGTAACTTACAATGCAGTATCTGTGGTATTTCATAATCTAGAAGGTACAATTCTTTTGACAAAAAAAATATGAGCAAGAATACAAAAATAATACTTTCATTGGCTGTTGTCGCAGCTTTGATCTATTTTGTTACTGGCCGTGAACAACCCCCAATTACTGTTACTGCAGTTGATCCAAAAATTAGAACCGTAGAACAAACCGTCTCCAATACAAGAGCTGGTACTATTGACGCATGCAGACGTTCTAAAATGTCACCTGCAATGGGTGGACAAATCGCCTCTTTATACGTCAAGGAAGGGGATCTTGTGCAGAAAGACCAAGTACTCATTGAACTTTGGAATAAAGAATCAAAAGCGAGACTGAAAGAAACAAAAGCAAGGGTTCAAGTTTCTGAGCGAAGCGCACAACAGGTCTGTATTTTATCGGACAGGGCGCAGAGAGAAGCCAAGAGAAAAACGGAGCTTTTGCAGCGTGGTTTGGCATCAGAAGAAGATACAGAGACAGCAGTTAGCAACGCTGAATCGCAGTCTGCTGCGTGTAATGCTGCTTTAACTCAGGTTGAGGCGAATCTGGCATCTGTTGAAGTTATTGAAGCATCTTTAGAGAGAACCATGTTGATAGCACCCTTCGATGGCATAATTGCTGAAATAGAAGGCGAGTTGGGCGAGTATGTAACCCCTTCACCTGTAGGTGTTGCTACCAAACCCACAGTCGATTTGATTGATAGCAACTGCATCTACATCAGTGCACCCATTGATGAAATTGATGCACCTGAGGTTGTATCAGGAATGACGGCCAGAATCACCATGGATGCCTTTGGTGATCAGAATTTTCCGGCAACCGTTAGACGTGTTGCACCCTATGTACTCGACCTTGAAAAACAAGCAAGGACCGTCGAGATTGAAGCTGTTTTTGACAACCCAGATCAAACCTTGTTACCAGGATATAGTGCCGATATCGAGGTCATTATTGACCGCGTTGAAGATGCACTCAGTATCCCGACCCAAGCACTCATGAGGGATAATTTTGTATATATGATTGATGCAGAAACCATGACTCTTATCAAGAAACAAATCGAGGTAGGAATTGGTAATTGGCAGTACACTGAAGTTACCGGTGGATTAAGTGTTGACGATCAAATTGTCCTGTCCGTTGATCGTGAAGGGGTTAAAGCTGGGGTAAAGGTTTTGGTGGAAGAGGATGAAGAAGAGGAATCCGAAGAACGTTCTGTGAGTGTCTCTATTGGTCAATGATCCAGTTAAAAAATTTATCTAGAGAATTTCAAGTAGGTAACCAAGTTGTCCATGCATTGGACAATATTGATCTTGAGATTGCAGAGAAAGACTACGTGTCCATCATGGGCGTATCAGGATGCGGAAAAACAACCTTATTGAATATCCTAGGCCTGTTAGATACTCCATCCTCTGGCGATTACATTTTATCTGGTATTAATACATCGCAAATGGATGACGATGAAATGGCCAAGATACGATCTACAAAAATTGGATTTATTTTTCAATCCTTTCATTTGATACCTAGGTTAACGGCTGCAGAAAATATCGAAATTCCAATGATTTTGGCAGGTATGTCTAAGCAAGTGAGATCTGAAAAAGTTAAAAAAGCCTTAGCCAGAGTAAATCTTACAGATCGATCAGATCACAGACCAGAGCAACTCTCCGGAGGCCAAAGACAGCGTGTAGCCATTGCTAGATCGATTGTAATGGAGCCAAAAGTTTTATTAGCAGATGAGCCTACTGGAAACCTTGATTCAAGTTCAGGTAAGGAAATTGTCAAACTCATTGAAGAGCTCAATGCAGGGGGATTGACCCTTATTGTGGTAACTCATGATAAGCAAATAGGTAAAAGATCAAACAGAGTTGTTAGGTTGTTGGACGGTAAAGTAATCTCTAATCAAGAGCAGTCAAGAGGATGAAATTTTTTGATCTATTATTCCTTGCTTTCAGTACCCTGATCCGATACCCGTTGCGGACGATAATGTTATTAATAGCAACGTCCATTGGTGTCATGGCGGTGATATTGCTTACTGCTGTGGGAGAGGGTGCCAGGGACTACATCACCAGTGAATTTAAGGATTTGGGAACCAATTTGATTATAGTCCTGCCTGGCAAAAATGAGACGTCTGGCAGCGGCGGTCCGGCTGATTTAGCAGGTATTGCCCCAAGGGATCTAACTGTAGAAGATGCCATAAGTCTGGAACAAATTGAAACCATCAAAAACATTGCCCCGATTATCATTGGAGAAACGCCTGCATCCTTTGGTGGCTTTGAGCGGGATGTTCCGGTCATAGGAACCACCCCATCTTTTTTGAGAGTCAGGCGGATGGAAATGGGAGAAGGTAATTTTCTACCAGGGGTTACTTTGGATAGATCTCCACCGGTTTGTGCTATCGGCAGAGAGGTTGAGCAGGAATTGTTCGGTACCACAAAAGCCATTGGTCAGTGGCTTCGTGTGGGTGATAGACGGTGTCGTATAACTGGAATTATTGATTCAGAAGGCAGGGCAATTGGTATCGATCTACAGAAAATTGTTGTTATGCCGGTAAGTTTGGCAACCGCGTTATTCAATCGACCTTCCTTGTTTAGGATCATTGCCGAAGCGGAAAGTCGCATTTACATGGATCAAATAAAAAAAGACATAATTAGAATCATAAAAAAACGTCATCAAGGCAAGGAAGATATAACTGTGGTCAGGCAGGATACAGTAATGGCGTCTTTTGACAACATTTTCAATGTCCTGACAATGGCATTGGCATCCATTGCATCGATCAGTTTATTTGTAGCCGGGATTTTAATCATGAATGTGATGTTGGTAGCGGTTTCCCAAAGGCAATCAGAGATAGGACTTCTCAAGGCTATTGGTGCTAAAAACCGGCAGATCAACAAGCTCTTTTTAACCGAAGCCATTCTTTTATCAGGCAGCGGTGCCATTTTGGGATTGGTCCTAGGGCACACCATCACCCAGATTCTTAAGATAGCTTTTCCAACTTTTAATTTCCTGCCACCTACCTGGGCATCGATTGTTTCCTTGATCGTTGCTCTAGTTTGCGGTGCTCTATTTGGTTTAATTCCAGCTAGGAGAGCCTCAAAGCTGGATCCAGTGATGGCATTGACTGGAGAGAAATGAGATGAAGTTTCAAGATCTTTTTATCTTTTCATCCTACTCGGTGGTCTCCCAAAAGATGCGTAGTTTTCTAACGTCTTTGGGCATAGCGATTGGTGTAGTTTGCGTCATATTTTTAACCGGTTTAGGGCAAGGGCTGCAAACCTACATCATTGCACAATTCACGCAATTTGGATCCAACATTATTTCGATTGCTCCAGGTAAAACAGAAACGATGGGAATGCCGTTGGGTATTTTTGGGACGGTTAAACCCCTGACTTTTGAGGATGCAGAAGCTCTGGAACGTTTGCCTGTAATTGATGTTGCGGTTCCGGTGTCGGCTGGAAACGGAGAAATCGAATATGGGGAAAGAATGAGGCGTTCAATGGTTGTTGGAACCGG
>CAZWGB010000013.1:0-17024 GCA_964633465.1 uncultured Woeseiaceae bacterium
TCCACTGTGTGTAAGCATGGTTGTCCCACATATAAACAATGTCACGTTCAAAGTGCGTAACGGTGGCAGCGAGATCGGCAAAACCCAAATCGCCTTTTAAAGTAATAGCAGAAGAATGCCAATCATCATCTCGCATTTCATCCACAAAGCGGGTAATTTTATGATCTCCGAGAGCAGGGTCAGTTTCCCAACTCCCATCAAGTTTACTTTCTTCGGTTACGTAACTTAACAGCGCCGACCATTTATCAGACATAGTCCACAATGCAGAAACACGTCCACCTGTCACATCGTAGGTATTAAAATCATTTTCCACCAAGTCGGCATTGTCGTAGCTGCCACTAAAGCTGCTTCCGTAAACATTATCAACATAACCGCCATCACTTGAGGTGTAACCCACAAAACGCATGCTCAAAGCATCATTGATGGGTATGTTTACGTATCCATTGACATCAAAGCTGGTGTCACCACCGTCAATGGTGCCCAAAGAGGTCTCAATTGAGCCATAGTAGCCGGTCTTATCTGGCTTGTTGGTGATCATTCGAATTGTGCCTGATTGAGAAGTAGAGCCAAATAAGGTGCCTTGTGGTCCTGGCAATGCTTCGACTCGTTCAATATCAATGGCTCGAACACTCACCTGTTGTGAACTCGTGGTCATAGCTTGCTCATCGAGGTAGAGGGCAACGGTACTGTCAACATACCAAGTATAGGCATCCTGTGTTATTCCCCTCATGACCAAGTCATTTCTGCCAGGCACTTCGGCTGTTAATACAACACTGGGTAAGGCCTTGATGTAGTCTGCCATACTTTTGATGCCCATTTTCTCAATATCTTCATTGGATAAAGCCATGATGGATTGGGATACATCTTGCAAATTAAGCTCACGTTTGGTCGCTGTAACTATGATCTCTTCGAGTCCCGCTGATTCTTGAGCCAGCGCAACCGGTGTCGTCAGTCCACTGCTAACCAATGCAGTAGCCAGTCCATAAGGCCACAGAGTTGTCAAATTTTTGTTTTTTGAATTCACTTTATTTTTAAAGGGTGCCCTTTTTGTTTCATCATCCAATAAACCTACGTAATATTTATGAAAGATACTTTTCCAGAAATGCATATTTTCTAGTTATTTATACTAAGAAACTATTTGAATAGGTTGCATGTGCTGGTTTTTATTGTCAAGCTCAATTAATTGAGGATAAAATTCAATTACTAATCAAACAAATCAAGGGGAATTGTCAATGCAATGGACAAATAAAAGAATCCTAATCACCTTTCTAGGTATGGTTTTAATTTTCACAGTCTTAATTGCATCCAGATATGAGTTTTCCACGTCTAATGAATACCTGCCAGCAGTTTTACTCAAGCCCAATGGAGAACCTGTTTCCCTGCCAATCAAGAAAAAACCAGTTGTGGTAATGACTGGTTGGGGTACACCCATCGGTTTTAACAAGGCCTACGATGATTATATTTTTTGGAGAACCTCCGGTGGTGTGCGAGTCACTGAGCCGAATCAAGCTTGCAGCCAGTGGCATTCAGGAACTTTTCCTTACCAAATTGAAATGGCCAGGGTTCCTTTTGCAGTTGGTCGAAAAGTAGAAGGTTTTGAAAGATTTTGGGACAGCAGAGGCGCTTATAAAATCAGCGAAGATGGCCAAACCTATTATCCAATTATCACCAATAAGGCGGACAAATTCCCTTACATGGGTGGCGATGCCCAACCGATAAAGGCCGCTGATCTTGAAGGAGTAGATATTCTTCCATTGAAAGATTATGTCAGTGGCATTACTAGAAAGTACGGACCGGATCCAAGAAGTGGTATTGATTATCTAGAAGGCACTTATTTAATCAACCAACCGAATGGAGTCAATGATTTCTATGAAATTGACAAAGCCTACCGTCCTCGAATATACGGCATGATGGGGTGGGATCCTGATAAACCCGCTTATTTGCCAGATTATAAAATCAAACGAGATAAAATATTGAAAGCTTATATTAAGGAGTATTTTGGAAATCAGATCAGGGTAACGGAAGGTTTTTATTCTCCTGTTCCTGGATTGACCAAGCATCTCAAAGACACGATGCCAAGAATTGCTAGAAATGGTTATCGAAAGGTGGTGCTAACCAAACCAATAACGGATCATAATCTTTACGCAAACAATTACTGGGATCTCCGTCTTTCTTACCAATCTCTCTGCAGGGCCGGATTTGATAAGGACGATATTGAACTCAGTCACATCAGAATGTATGGCAGGACACCGGAATACAATTATATTTTGCACAAGAATTTACGTCGTCATTTGGATCTTGTTGATCCTAAAGATGAAGTAGCTGTTATTTACGCGACTTTTGGAGCCCCTTGGCCTGGCGCGAATCCAATAGGGCCTATGTCCAATGCAACGCCTTTCATCAATGAATTTTTTCATGAAAATGCCTATTTGAACTTTCTCAGCATCAAGCGCTATATCGAAGAACATGAGAAAGATTACGACATCTCTTTCAAGAGAACTGGTGGGAATGGCAGTGTCGATGCAAGAATCAATAATCTGTATGCTTATACTCAATATAGCCCGGATAAGCTGGGTTATCCTGAAGATCCACTGAGGTATTGGCAAGTTAGGGAATCGATTGAAGATGCAATACTTAACCAAGGCAAAAAAGAAGTTGTGGTCATGCTGTCGCATTGGGGGTACACATTCTGGATTCTGATCACCAACATGCGTGAAACCTGGGATATTCCCTTAAACTCAATAGAGGAAATTCAAAACGGTGAATATCGGATGACCTGGTGTGAAAAATATCAGGGCCCTGGAGATTATGAACAAGTCGCAGCAGTTAATAATCAATGCCCTGATGGATTTACCAGATTGCAACTCACCGAAGCCTTTGAAGATCAAATGGAGGATTTAGCATTCAATTATGCCAACCGCATAAGGGGTGGTTTAGAACGATTTGGTGTTTTCCCAAATCTTGATATCAACATAGTCGCTAGCGGTGATATCACTATTTTGGAAGGTGGAAATGTTACGGTCTTTGAGGGGCCCTTAGCAGGTGCCAAATTAGATGTCCCAAGAGACCCACAACCTGGAAAGCCAGCCAGCTATAAATGGGAAAATCGATGGCGCCCGGAATCCGATCCAAACCCTAATACAGGTCCTGATGCAGTAAGAGCTATCAACGAATATGCTCAAATCAGCGACTTCTTAGATGGACCCAAAGATGATTTTACAGCTGTCATTGGAACTCAAGCAAAACGGACTCCAGAAGAGTTGATGCCTGAACATCCTAATGCGGTTTCACCGACAATATTTTTTGGCCCATACAAAACTCTTTTTAATGCACCAGCGACATTAACTTTGCCTTATGACAATGCAAGAGTTAAGGATCCAAAGAAAATCAGACCCTATGTGTTTAATGAAGTAACTGAAAAATTCGAAGTTGTGCCGAAGGTGATGAGTAACTTGGAACCTTTTCTCAATGAGGAAGATAAGAGTTTGACTTTTCAGGTCCAGATTTTGGGTCAATACGTGTTAGTGGAAGAAAGTTAGACTAAATAGAAAAGTTTTCTTTTTCTCTCTGTTTTGCCAATTCAATTTGTTTTTGCCGTTCTATAAAGCGTTCTTTTCTTTCTTCTGAGTGTAAGTTGTAACAATTCGGACAGCTTACACCCTCAATGAAATGTTCACTTACTTTATCGTTTTCATCAATTGGCATGCGACAGGCATGACACATGTCAAAATCACCTTCAATCAATCCATGTTGCAGTGACACCCTGTCATCAAAGACAAAACATTCTCCTTGCCACAAACTCTCTTCAGGCTTAACTTCTTGCAGATATTTTTGGATCCCTCCTTGTAATTGCAATACTTCTTCAAAACCCTCTTTCAGCAAATAAGAAGAGGCTTTTTCGCATCGTATACCGCCGGTACAAAACATGGCAATTTTTTTTGTCTTCTCGTTCATCATTGGTTTGAGTTCCTGATCAACCCATTCTGGAAATTCACGAAAAGATTTGGTATTTGGTTGAATGGAATTGGTGAAGGTTCCAACAGAATGTTCATAGTAATTTCTGGCATCCACTACAACTGTGTCAGGATCTGCAATAACGTCGTTCCACGCTTCAGGACTTATATATTCACCGGTAACTTTGGCTGGCTTGACTTCAGCTTTTCCCATGGAGACGATTTCCTTCTTTATTTTGATTTTCATTCGTTTAAAAGTCTTTCCAGTTGCAGTGGAATATTGAGGAGTAAGACCAACCAATCGCTGGTCGCAAGAGAGAAATTCCAGTACGGTTTGAACACCCTGTGCCGTTCCTGAAATGGTTCCATTAATTCCCTCGGGAGCCAGAAGAATCGTGCCCACGGTTCCAGCTTTGTTACAGACTTTGTCCAATAATGGTTTCAGGCTCTTAAAATCATCCCAGTCTACAAATTTATAAAATGCAGCTACTACGGTTTCTGTTGTATTTGACATTTTTTTATTATGGTCCAGCCAAACCAGTTAGCCAAGTTGATGGCTAGTAACTGCGATCAATGGCAAAACGAGCAAGTTGTATCAGGGCATCTTTGTATTGACTTTCTGGTAGGCTCTCCAGTGCACTGATTGCCTTTTCAGAAGTGGCTTTGGCTTTTTCTGTGGCCAGCGCCAAAGCTCCACAAGATTTAATATATTCTATAATTTGTTTGCTGTGACTGGAGTCTTTGTTTTCAATTGCTTCTCGAATCATTAACTGTTCTTTAGAGTTGCATCGTGCCAGAGCATAGATTAGAGGCAAGGTTGGTTTTCCGTCAGCAAGGTCGTCCCCTATATTTTTGCCCATAATCTTAACGGAAGAACTATAGTCAAAAACATCGTCAATGAGTTGAAAAGCGATTCCCAAATGGCGGCCATATTCAGTCAGGCTTGATTCCACGATTTGCGATTGGTCTGCTAGTACCGCACCAATGCTGACACCTGCCTCAAACAATTTGCCAGTCTTGCGATAGATTACATCCATGTATTCTGTTTCAGTGATATCGGGGTTACCGCTGTATATCAACTGTAAAACTTCCCCCTCAGCTATGGTATTGGTTGTGTTTGCCATAATCTCCATGACACGCATTTGACCAATTTGTACCATCATCTGAAAGGCTCTTGAATAGAGAAAGTCTCCAACTAAAATTGTCGATTCATTACCGAAATTACGGTGAGCAGTTTTTATCCCTCGCCTGGTATCGGATGCATCGACAACATCGTCATGTAATAGTGTGGCTGTATGTATGAATTCAATCATAGCGGCAGCTAAAATCCGCGAACGATTATATTGGTCTATTCCACATGCTCTCGATGAAAGCAGCACCATCAATGGACGTAATCTTTTGCCGCCACTGTTGATGATGTAATGAGAAATATTATTTATGAGGCCAACGTCAGTATCCAGTTGAACTTGGATTTCTTGATTCATTTCTTGCCAATCCTCATTAAGAAGAGATCGGATCTCCTCAATGAGCGATTGATCTTCATTCAGTTTATCTAAGCTTTGAATCATAATATATTTGTATTTGTGTGCTCGGTTTGCAAGTCACCGGACACTATATCAAAGACTTCAAATGTATTGAATTAGAATACTTAAATCTATAGAATTGCCACCCAGTTGGAAACATCAAGACACTAGGAAAAATAAATGTACGCTGTATTTAAAACAGGTGGTAAACAGTACCGTGCAACTCAAGGGCAAAAAGTCAAACTTGAGAAGATAAATGCTAATTCTGGAGATAAAGTCCTGTTTACAGAAGTGCTGATGGTGGGTGAAGGCAGTGATATTGAAATTGGAACACCTTTTTTGGCCAATGCATCAGTAGAAGCAAAAGTTCTAGAAGAGGGTAAAGACAAGAAAATTGAGGTCATAAAGTTCAAACGCAGAAAGAATTACAAGCGAACTTTTGGGCACCGACAATGTTATACTTTGGTGGAAATAACTGGAATCAAAGTTAACAAAGCAACAAAACCCAAAACCAAAAAAGCAGCACCCAAAACTAAGAAAACAACTACGGCAAAAAAGAAAATATCAAGTTCTAATAAGAAAAAAATTGAGGCAAAAGACTAATGGCACATAAGAAGGCAGGTGGTAGTTCAAGGAATGGGAGAGACTCAGAATCAAAACGATTGGGACTTAAGAAATATGGCGGTGAATACGTAAAAGCAGGAAACATTATTGTTAGACAGAGAGGTACCAAGTTCCATCCTGGAGAAAATGTGGGAATGGGCAGAGACCATACGTTATTTGCTAAAGTTGATGGGCACCTTAAATTTGTGAAGAAAGGGTCAAGAATGCGACAGTTTGCTACTGTAATACCTCTTTCTAAATGAGCGTGGTAAATGCTCTGAATTGATCTTGCCCCGCTGATGCGGGGTTTTTTTTAGACACAGGAAATTAATGTTATGAAATTTGTGGATCAAGCAAGAATTTCAGTACAAGCTGGTCGAGGTGGTGATGGTTGTGCCAGTTTTCGTCGTGAAAAATACATAGCAAAAGGCGGACCGGATGGTGGCAACGGTGGGCATGGCGGTAGCATCATTTTAGTTGCTACAACTGCTTTGAATACGCTGGTTGATTTCAGAGTAAATAATCAGTTTAGGGCTACGCATGGGAAGTCTGGACAATCAAAGAATCGTACAGGAGGTAATGGCAATGATTTGACCATTAAAGTTCCTTGTGGCACTCAGGTCTTTAATGAAGAAACCAATGAGTTAATAGGTGATTTGGTTAAGGAAGGTGATCTTTGTTTAGTTGCTAAGGGTGGTTTGGGTGGAAAGGGCAATACACGGTTTAAAAGCAGTCGTAACCGCACACCGAGACAATTTACCCTAGGTACTGCAGGTGAGAACAGATCACTGTATTTAGAATTGATGGTGCTTGCAGATGTCGGATTACTTGGTTATCCCAATGCAGGAAAATCAACTTTTATTCGTTCAGTTTCGGCAGCTAAACCCAAAGTTGCAGACTACCCATTTACCACTCTGCATCCAAATTTGGGAATGGTCAGGATTGATACTGAAAAAAGTTTTGTGGTTGCTGATATACCTGGAATCATTGAAGGGGCTTCTAAGGGATCTGGTTTGGGAATTGAATTTTTAAAACATCTCTCACGGACAAAACTCCTACTGCATATTGTTGATTTGGCAGAAACAGAGGATTCACAGAAAATAGCCAATAGGATTGAGACCATCCAAAAGGAGTTAAACACTTTTGATTTAGAGTTAGCAAAAAAAGAACGTTGGCTGATATTCAACAAAATTGATTTAATTGCCGAGGAACAACAACAATCTAAAATTGATGTGATCATTTCAAAATTAGGGTGGCAGGGTTCTGTGCATGCCCTAAGTGCCCTAACAGGCAAAGGTACTGAAGTTTTAAGCTACAATATCATGCAAAGACTGGAAGAAATGGTTGTCGGAAATAAATAAATTAACTGATAGCTTTGATTCTTTTGTTGAGTTTGCTTTTTAGATTGGCGGCTTTGTTTTTATGGATTAGGCCTTTTGTTGCAAGTGAATCAATTAGAGGTTGGGCCTCCCCATAAAGCGCTGTAGCCTCTTTGCTATTGCCAGCATCAGCTGCTGTGATCACTTTTTTGACTGCAGTACGCATCCTGCTTTTCTGAGTAACATTGCTTTGTCGATGCTTCTCATTTTGTCGAACTCTTTTACGTGCTGAGCTATTGTTTGCCATAATGTTATTACTAATTGTTTTTAGATTATTTAAAAGGCGATGTATTTTTTATATTTTAAGAGCAGTTGTCAATAGTAAATCAATATTTTGAATGATTTAGTGGCCAATAGAAACATTAGTTAATATTAAACTCTATGCAGCAATCAAGCGATATTAATGAGACAAAAACTATGTTCCGTTCAACCGGAATTGTGGGATTGATGACGCTGTTTTCTAGGGTCTTAGGTTTGGTTCGTGACATCTTTTTCGCCCGTCTTTTTGGAGCTTTTCCTATTATGGACGCCTTTTTTGTTGCATTTAAGATCCCCAATTCATTTCGTCGATTTTTTGCCGAAGGCGCATTTTCAAGAGCTTTTATTCCAGTGCTTTCTGATTACAAAGAAAACCATGATAAAGCGGATGTACAAGAATTGATTAATCGTACCTCTGGTACACTTGGTGTAATTTTATTTGTTATTACTCTCATTGGGATCATTGCTGCACCGGTGATCATTCTAATCTTTGCCCCTGGTTTTTTTGATGACCAAACCAGTGGTAACGAAAATCGTTATGACCTGGCAGTTGCGATGCTACGATTTACTTTCCCTTACCTTTTGTTTATTTCACTGACAGCGTTTGCAGGGGCAATATTAAATACTAACAAACAGTTTTGGGCTACTGCTTTTGCTCCGGTTATTCTAAATATCGTCTTGATCATTGCGGCTGGCTGGATTGCCCCATCAGCAAATAATCCTGGTTTAGTTTTGGCAATAGCCGTATTTATTGCAGGTTTTTTACAGCTGCTTTTTCTATTGCCATTTGTGCAACGTATTGGCCAATTGCCCAATCCTAAATGGGGTTGGCAAGACTCGGGCGTTAGAAAAATAATTAAACTGATGATTCCATCTATTGTTGGCAGTTCAGCTGCTCAAGTGAATTTACTTTTTAATACTTTGATTGCTTCCTTTTTAGCAGCAGGAAGTATCAGTTGGATTTATTATTCGGATCGTTTACTGGAATTTCCAGTTGGGGTTTTTGGAGTGGCGTTGTCAACGGTGGTTTTACCCAATCTTTCAAGTAAAAGCGCGGGTCAAAACCAAGCTCAATTTAGATCCATCGTTCAATGGGGCATTCGCATTGCATTACTGGTTTCAGTTCCTGCAGCAACTGGATTATATATTCTCTCAGGTCCATTGATTGCCACCATATTTTTAGGTGGTAACTTTAATATTCATGATCTTTATATGACTCAATACAGTTTGATGGCATATGCATTTGGCTTGATTGGCTTATCCTCGGTATTAATTCTTGCTCCTGCCTATTACGCTAAACAAAATACCAAGACTCCGGTTAAATTTGGGCTGATTGCAATGGCTAGCAATGCCTCGTTATCAATTTTGTTTGTTACCACTTTGGTCTTTATCAATAATCCTTATCCTCACATGGGGTTGTCTCTGGCTTTTTCTTGTTCAACTTTGATTAATGCTGCCCTTTTGTTCAGAGGCTTGATTTGTGAAAAACAAATCAAGGTTGATAGGAAAGAAATTGGTTTTTTTGTACAGGTGTTGGTTGCTAGTGTAGTTATGGCAGCTTTCCTTATTATCTTTACTCCAGAGCTAAATACTTGGGTTGAACGTAGCTTGCTTGAAAGGATAATCCATTTAATGAAATTGATACCATCTGCGGTTTTGGTCTATTTTTTCGCACTCTTTTGTATCGGGCTTAGAGCAAGAGACATTCGTGTTCAAACCAATTCTGAACCTTTATAATGATTTCACAATCAAGCCAGCCAGAGGAATGACTAATTACAAGGAAACATTAAACTTGCCGGATACTGGCTTTCCTATGAAAGCCAGTTTACCGAATCGAGAACCATTGTTGTTGAAGCAATGGTCTGAGAGTAATCTTTATTCAAAAATCAGACAACAGCAAGCAGGCAAGAAAAAATTTTTACTCCTTGATGGACCGCCTTATGCCAATGGTAAAATTCACATTGGTCACGCTGTAAATAAAGTTTTGAAGGATATTGTCATTAAATCCAAAACGCTTTCAGGCTTTGATGCACCATACTTACCTGGTTGGGACTGTCACGGATTGCCGATAGAGCATCAGGTTGAGAAAAAAAAGGGAAAAGTTGGATCAAAGCTTGATACTGATCAGTATAGAAATGCTTGTCGAGATTATGCTCTGCAGCAAGTTTCAGAACAAAGGGATGATTTCATCCGTCTTGGGATATTGGGCCAATGGGAAGAACCATACCTTACCCTTGATCGGCATTATGAAGCTGAACAAATTCGGGCTTTTGCAACGATAGTCAAAAACGATCATTTGATCTATGGACACAAACCAGTTCATTGGTGTTTGGATTGTAAGTCTGCTCTTGCTGAAGCTGAAGTTGAATACGTAGATAAAGAATCTTGTTCAGTAGATGTCCGATTTAAGGTTATTGATAATTATGAATTTTTGTCTAGAACTGGATTGAATTTAGACCAAACGGATTTGCCAATCTATCTTCCTATTTGGACCACAACCTTATGGACGCTACCTGCGAATCAAGCGGTTGTCTTGGGTGAGGATTTGAATTATCTTTTGGTTGCAACTGAAACTGATCAAGGTCCTCATTTTGTAATAGTTTCAGAAGGGTTGCAGGAATCAATTCGTGACCGTTGGCAGGTTGAAAAATGGGATGTGATCAGCTCAGTTAATCCTATTGATCTAGAAGGTTTGCAGCTTCAACATCCCTTTTATAAAAGGCAAGTACCCACACTAATAGGGGATTATGTCACTTTGGATGCAGGAACGGGAGCAGTACATACAGCTCCTGCACATGGTCATGATGATTTTATAATTGGGCAAAAACACGCCCTTCCTTTGGATAACCCTGTCGATGACTTTGGTATTTTTACGCCCTCAACAGAGTACTTTTCTGGCCAGCATGTCTTTAAGATTGATGATGCTATCATCGAAAAACTAGAAGAAAATGACAATCTAATCAATCAGCAACCTTTTGTGCACAGTTATCCACATTGTTGGCGTCATAAAACACCTTTAATTTTTCGAGCAACTCCTCAATGGTTTATCAGTATGGATCAAATGAATTTCAGAACTGCATGTTTGGAAGCAATAGAAACTGTTGAATGGATGCCTGATTGGGGTAAAGAACGAATTCAAGGAATGATTGAGAGTCGACCTGATTGGTGTATATCTAGGCAACGATTTTGGGGTGTCCCAATTCCCCTATTTATCCATAAAGAAACTGAATCATTGCACCCGAACACTGTTGATCTTCTCCATCAGGTTGCCAATAAAGTGGAAACGCATGGAATTGATGGGTGGTTCACAACATCCACTGAGGATTTTTTAGGAGAAGAAGCGAGTGAATACAACAAAACAACCGACACGATGGATGTTTGGATGGATTCCGGTTTGGCACATCATGCCGTCACCCAGAATCATACAGACATTCACTCACCAGCCGATCTCTACTTAGAGGGATCGGATCAACATAGAGGTTGGTTTCAAAGCTCTTTACTCACCTCTGTTGCAATGAACGCAAATGCTCCATACAAACAAGTACTGACACATGGATTTACCGTAGATGAAGATGGTAAAAAAATGTCTAAATCCTTAGGTAATGTGATCGCACCTCAAGCTGTAATTAATAACTTAGGGGCGGACATTCTGAGGTTGTGGGCTGCATCAACCGATTACAGTAGTGAAATGAGTATTTCAGATCAAATTCTAAAAAGAAATTCTGATGCATACCGACGGATCAGGAACACCGCAAGATTTTTACTTGGAAACTTGAATGATTTTGATTCAACCAAAGATCTGATTCCAGTAAATGAGCTTTTGACTCTTGATCAATGGGTTATTAATCGATTGCATGAAGTTCAAGCTAAGATCCTTGAAGATTATACTATCTATGCTTTTCATCGGGTGTCTCAATCGTTGCATAATTTCTGCGTGGTAGATATGGGTGGATTTTATCTAGACGTTATTAAAGATCGTCTCTACACAACAAAAGCTGATAGCCATGCTAGAAAATCCGCGCAAACCGTTTTGTATCACGCTGCCGAATCAATGGTTCGCTGGATAGCCCCAGTTCTCTCTTTTACTGCCGATGAAGTTTGGCAGTTTTTACCAGGGAATCGGACAGAGTCAGTGTTTTTATCAGAATGGTATCAGTTGCCAGCGAGGCCAAATATAGCTGTCAATTGGTCAGCTATGGATGTTGTTCAGCAAACTGCAGCAAAAGCATTGGAAGTTGCTAGAGACAAAGGTGTGATTGGTTCTTCTCTAGATGCATCTTTAACTTTCTATGTTGATGACGAGTTGGCCGAATTGCTCACTTCTTTTGGAAAGGAATTGCATTTTTTATTTATCACTTCCGATGCAACCATAGCATCAACTGACAATATACCTAAGGGAGCAATTGAAGCTGATGGCGTTGCTGTTTCGGTGGTGAAGTCTCAGCATCAGAAATGCGTTAGGTGTTGGCACAAAGATGAGTCAGTTGGTCAGACATCTGAACACTCAGAACTTTGTACACGATGCATAGGCAATGTAACAGGTGAAGGTGAAGTTAGGCTTCACTTCTAAGGGATGTTGAACACCAGAAGTCACTCTTACTGGATCTGGTTATCGATGGTATTTGCCATTATCTTTATTGATCAATATTCAAAGTTTTTGGTGGTGGAACAGTTAAATTTGTTTGATCGTTTGATCTTAACTTCATTTCTCGATCTTACTCGACTTCACAATACTGGAGCAGCTTTCAGTATGTTTGCTTTTGACTCCGGTTGGCAACGCTGGCCCTTGGTTTTAATTTCAGCAGGTGTTGGGGCAATTTTAATTGGCTGGCTTGTCCGCAATGCTTCCAAGTCTCCTGTATTGCAGAATACTGCTTTTGTAATGATTGCCGGTGGAGCAATTGGGAATTTGATTGACCGACTGAATCAAGGTTATGTCGTGGATTTTATTTTATTCCACATTGGCCAATGGCATTTTCCAGCATTCAATGTGGCAGACTCGTGCATTACCATTGGCATGATTCTGTACTTGATTGAGACCTACCGCTCATCAAAGCAAGCAGAAAAGACGTCAAGACATTGATCCATATAGATATTTTAGTTTTGCAATCTTCACCATTAATATTAGAATAGCCAGAGAGATAGTTATCATGGAAGATGTACTAAGACTAAAAGTAAAAGTTGAGCAGAGACTCAGAGATCATCGTTTGCGACCGACAAAGGCTAGAATCCGTATAGGAATGATGTTGTTTGAGAGTCCCAAGCATCTCTCTGCCGACCAGATTTTTGATAAGTTAATCGAACATGGTCATTGCATTTCCAAAGCGACTGTTTACAACACCTTAAATGTGTTTGCAAAACATGGAGTGGTTAATGAAGTTGCTGTAGACCCAACCAGAATGTATTACGATTCCACGACTTTACCTCACCATCATTTTTACAACATAGACACCGGGCAGCTGACTGATATTCCAAGGGAGAATCTCAGTGTTGAAAATATTCCAAGATTGCCTGACAACACCGAAATAGAAGACCTTGAAATAGTCATCAAGATTAAAAATAAGCAACTGAGCTAAACTTCCGTCTACCATAGCAACTGGTATAATATCTCCCATGCATTATCATCATCGAGGAGATTAAAATGGCACGTCATCGCGCGTTAGAAATGTTTGGACGATCTGGAAATCCAGCATTTAAAAGTAGGGCTTTCACCGAGCGTTCGTCTGATTTCAGCACATCTGAACCTATGACTTTATCCGGTACGGTAAACAAAACCGGATTGTATCTACTACTTTGTTTTATCACTGCAGCTTGGACTTGGAGCCAATTTTATGCCTCCGGTGATCCCAGTTCCGTTTATATTTATGTTGGAGTTGGTATTGTTGGCGGTTTGATTGCTGCTTTGGTTACAATTTTTAAACCTACTACAGCAGAAATTTCAGCACCTATTTATGCTTTGTTGGAAGGATTTGCAGTAGGAGGGGTATCGGCGGTGGTTGAAGCCAGTTATCCAGGGATAGTTATTCAAGCAGTTGGGCTAACTTTTGGTACATTGGCAGCTCTTTTAATCGCATACAAAACAGGACTGATAAAACCCACAGAAAATTTCAGATTGATGCTTTTTGCTGCAACTGGGGGGATATTACTGCTCTATATTGTAAATATCATCATGCGTTTCTTTGGTACTGAAATTGGATTTATTCACTCTAATGGATTAATGGGCATTGGTTTTAGCTTGGTAGTTGTGGCCATTGCGGCACTTAATTTAGTGCTTGATTTTGACTTTATTGAACAGGGTGCGGAACATGGTGCTCCAAAATACTTGGAAGCCTTCGGTGCCTTTTCTTTAATGGTAACTCTGATCTGGTTGTATTTTGAGATATTAAGGCTACTGACAAAACTTTATTCTCGCAATTGATGGACGCTAACACACTTTTCTTTGGTTTACTGATAGTTGGATCTCTGAGTATCTTTCTTTACTTCGGAAAATTTAGAGCCTCAGCAAAACAACGAGAACGCAGGGATCGGATTGACTGGTCACAATCAATGTTCAAAAAAATATTTGGATCCAAGAAAAAAGACCAATGATCTCACTGACTTGAATCATCATGGCTGAAGTTAAAAACGTTATTGCAGTGGCATCAGGAAAAGGTGGTGTTGGCAAATCAACTGTCAGTGTTAATTTGGCAATAAGTCTCCTTGCAAGAGGAGTCAAAGTGGGTTTGTTGGATGCGGATATATATGGACCAAGCATACCATTGATGCTTGGTGTTTTGGATCAGAAACCAACAACACCTGATAATAAAACCTTCACACCAATCGAGTCCCATGGGTTAGAACTAATGTCCATTGGTTTTATTGTTTCCGAGGACCAAGCCACGATCTGGCGAGGACCAATGTTGTCCCAGGCGCTCAGCCAGCTTCTCCTGCAAACTAATTGGTCCAATTTGGATTACTTGATTATTGATCTCCCTCCAGGTACAGGTGATGCCCAATTAACTCTCTGTCAAAAAGCCGATCTGACCGGTGTTGTTTTGGTTGCCACCCCACAACAACTTGCTTTGTTGGATGTAAAGAAATCCTTGCAGGCTTTCAAGAAACTTTCAGTCCCTATTATTGGTTTGATTGAGAACATGAGTTATTTTATTTGTTCTGAATGTGGGCAGGAAAAGAAGATATTTGGAGAAGGTGCAACCGAGAAATTCATCAAAAACAACAAAATACCATTATTAGGGAAGATACCAATTGAGTCCGCCTTTGCCTCAAGTGGTGATTCAGGAAAACCATTGGTTTTGGACCCAGATAAAGATTACATGAAAGTAATCTATAGCGATCTAGCTTCCTCATTTGTTAATCATCTTCACAAGATAGAGAAACCAGCTCCTAAAGTTGAAGATATTGCCGTTGAGGTAACTGGAAAATAAGTATAGATCAATACCAAGGTCACCGTCTTCCTCTATTGTTATCGTGTCTTAAATTCACTTTCATTTGGGCATAGATATGTTCTTACTTTGGCGCAAGTTCGAACTGCTTAATACATCCATGCTAGTCTGTCCAGCTAAAGCAAGGACTATTCAGGATCACGGTTGACCGTATCCAGTGAAAAAGCCGGGATACAGACGGCGATGTATTCGGCACCTTCAGACCCTGGTGTGCTGTAGCGAACCTTTTCACCACCGTATACTATGACACCCTGTCCCTCCTCAACATTCATGCTGCTATCATCGAATTCGACCCGTAGTGAACCCTTTAACACTATCGTGTATTCGTCAAATTTAGGAGTTTGCGCTGGCTCAATCCAGCCACTAGGGCTGCACATATAGGCAACCGAGACGTCCGATGTTTCAGAGTTCACCCGTCCAATGTACTCCTGGATTATCTTTGTTTTGTTGCCAGCGGCTTCAATCGTTGTTGGTTTGTTGATGAGAGTAGGCATTTTGGTGATATTAATGATGGCAGAAAGGGAAAAAGAATAAAAGTGAGTGCTAATTCAAGTTGGAAATTTCTATTTCTTCAGAGTCAACCGGTAACACCACCATAGTTCCATCATCGGACAAGGTCCACTTGTCAAATACATCAGAAACACCTCTGGTGAATATTTTTGCCATGATATCGTTGCGTGGCGATGGAGTCAGATGATAAAAAAACAGATGTTTGACATTGGCTTCCTTGGCAATGGCAGCAGCTTCAACCGGAGTGGTGTGATAGGTGGTGATGTCATCCAAAATTTTGGCTTGATTGGTTCGGGCATTCTCGAGCATGAACTGTCTCAATGGTTTCAAGATATGATTGGCTTGTGCTTCATGAAATAAAACATCCGCATTCCTTGAATGATCCGTCAAATTTTGACTGGCACTGGTGTCACCGCTGATGACAATAGACCTTCCCTTGTAATCAAATCGATAACCCAGGGCTGGTTTCACTGGATGGTGTTCAACTTCGAAAGCTTGGATGGATAAATCATCCGATTCAATGATGACAGGGTTGTTCAGATCAATGGTGTGTGCCTTCATCCCAGCAACCGCCAAAGGAGCAATCGCATCACCGTGATGGGCATTGCGGAAAGCATAGTCCAAGCTGTAGGCATCCTCGAAGCCTTGCACCACTGACTCCAAGCCCTCCGGTCCATAGACATCGAGTTGGGAGGGTCTGTTATTGATCCAAGTTGACATGTGGAAGTTGGGTAAATCTGCAATATGATCCGAATGCAAATGGGTCAGCAAAACGGCCTTAATGCGGTTAGCAGGAATAGCCCATTGATTGACATTGTTGGCAGAACCTGCGCCGGTATCGATGACATAAATATTTTTGCCTGCAATGACTAAAATACAGGCTTCATCGCGAGAAGAATGAGGTAATGGTGAGCGTGATCCACAGACAATCGCACTCAAGGCGTCCTCCTTTGGCATGTTGTCTTGCACAAGATTCGGAATTGCATTTTCCAACAAGCGATCCTGAACGTTGGGCATTTGCAACAAAATAAAGCCACCAAATGTCAAAATACCTAGACCCAGAAGGAATTTAATAATTTTGTTGAGCTGAAACATATGATGACTCCATTTTGATGTTAATAGATGAAGGGTATGATGCGATTTCGCGTTCTTGACATATATTCTCTATAGCCAGGCAGTGTTTCCTGCAGAATTTTTTCTTCAGCGTAAATCCGTCCTATCAATGCAGTTAAGGGTAGCAAGCCGACAATCAGTGTTGCATAGCTTTGCAGCCACAGTGCCATACCGATACAGAATAATATAAAACCAGTATAAAAAGGGTGACGTAACAGACCATACAAACCTGTATCCCTCAAT
>CAZWGB010000013.1:17034-31522 GCA_964633465.1 uncultured Woeseiaceae bacterium
TCAATTCATGCCCCCGCTCGGATTGATCCCGGACCACTGGGGTGGCAAATTCATTTTGATACAGAGCTAACAGCATAATACCGTAACCAAACAGACTTAGAATCCCACCGAGAACCTGAATTATCTGTTGTGGCGGAGCGAGCAATTTAAGGTAAAAGACGTCAATTGGAATAAATACAAACCAACCCATCAAAAACATAAGAAGAAATCTGGTGGCAATACGGTCCGACAAAGGTTGGGTTTCATTCATTGGCATTTCCATACGAGCTTCCAAGCTCGCAGGCGCTTTAAGTGCCAAAAAAACAGCAGAAAACACGCTTAGGATGGCGTAACAAATCAGAAATTGATTTGCTTCTGCCCATTGCCAAGTCCACGCTGGCAAGAGAATTAATGCTCCAATGATTGCCGTTTGAAAGAGAGAGCCAACCACTCCTTTTATTACAAGCATAAGAATCCTATTCTAAAAAATAATTCTTTTTTCATTTCTACTGCTCTTTTATATCAGATTTACAGCATTTATGAACCATTCATACCCAGTTAAGTCGATAAAGCAAATCGGTGGACTTCATTGGATGTTTGTTTTAGATTTAAAAAATGAGGATGAAGATTACCAAGAGCAGTTGGGTCTGGTTGGCTCCAGCTCTGTTCTACCTGATTTTTTTTGGCTGGTATACCAATCTAAAGGGTCCTTTATCACCACAGGAAGTCGATCATTTTGTCGACATTCTTGAGGTGAATGGATCCACGCCTGATCGAATACTTGCAATAAAAGGTTTCATGGAAGAAGACGATGGAAAGCATTTTTACATGATGAATTTATTGGATTTAAACGATAATCCACCTGAAATGCTAGCGACAGGAAGCGATGCATCTGCAGAAGATTTGATGGCCCACTATATAGAGTTTATGTTTCCAGAACTTTTCTCTCGTGCCTGCCATCCTGTTTTTTTTGGACAGGTTCTTGCAGATGCCTTGGACTTGTCTGGAATAGAGAACGCCGAGAGTTGGGACCAAGCTGCTTTATTTCGTTATCGCAGTCGTCGTGACATGATAGCAATCGTTACTAATCCTAAATTTCTTGAGAGGCACGATTACAAGATCGCTAGCTTAGAGAAGACCATAGCCAATCCAATTAAGCCACTTTTCTTCCTAGGTGATCTCAGATTTACTTTGGGCTTGATCTTGTTTGCCCTGGTTTCAGGTTTGAATTCTATTTACATCCACAAACTTAGAAAAAGGCTCTAGAATCTTATTTATGGGCTTATTTTTCTATGGGCTCGACATACAAAATTAAGCTGTGATCCACAATTCTGTAACCCTTTTCAGCAGCCACTTTTTTTTGCCTTTCTTCAATCATTTCATCTTCAAATTCGACAACCTTTCCCGTTGATAGGCAAACCATATGATCGTGATGATGATCCGGTGTTAGCTCATACAAGGATTGACCGGTTTCAAAATTGTGACGAATGCAGATACCTGCAGTAACAAATTGATTTAAAACACGGTATATCGTTGCAATCCCAACTTCATCATCTACTTTAAGAAGTTTTCTATGGATGTCATCAGCACTTAGGTGCATGCTCTCATCGCTTTCAAGAATTCTAAGAATGGCTCTTCTGGCATGTGTAGCTTTGAGGCCAGCAGACCTGATTTCATTGTTTTTATTCATCTTATGAAGAATGTTAAGACCAATTGACTAAATAGCAAGTGGTCCTTAATTTTATAAGCTTTTTTAATTTCATATACAATGAAAGTAAGTATTTTTTGTATTATCTTTGAAATGAACAACTTCAGACTGTTAAAACCCATTATTAAAGTTTTGACAAAACTACATAGATTACTGTTTAACAAATTCGGCTTCAGATCTCTTGGCAGTTTGCTAGGAAATCCCATCTGTATGATTGCCACGGTGGGTAGGAAATCAGGAAATTCTATAGTTATCCCTTTGCTAACTATCCCACATCAAGATGACTATATACTGGTTGCATCTCATGGAGGCGCACCAAATAACCCGGCTTGGGTATACAATCTTATTGATGAGCCAAGAATAAAAATGACAGTAAAATCAAAGACATATAATATGCTTGCGAAGAAATTATCCGATGAAGAAAAAGAAAATCTTTGGCCAATAATTATCAAAGCAGGTCCTTTTTATGATGATTACCAAAACAACACAACCAGAAATATACCTGTTTTTCTCTGCAGCAAAGAATGAGTGAGGGGTGAGAACTTTATTTAAAAAATTTTTTGATCATGAAATTTCTCGAAGGGATTTTGGGACAAAGCTTCTCGCCTTGGGATTTAGTCAAATCGCAGTCAATTCTTTCCTAGGGGCAGCTGCAGAAGCACGTGAGCCTTTGCCTCAAACGGGCGTAAAAATATCAGGTACTGGTGCCGAAATTCTCGCGGAAACCTTAAGGGCAGCAGGGGTAGATTATATTTTTGGGACCAGTGCTACAGGTATGTCGCCATTTTTTGATTCCTTGACAATGAATAATGATATGCAATTTATATCCTCAATTGCAGAATCACAAGCAACATCCATGGCCCATGGTTACGAATTAGTGACAGGAAAAACAGCGGTTCTTTTTGTTCCGGGCGTTGCTATTCCAAGCGCAATGAATAATTTATATAACGCATGGAAGGACCGATCATCAATAGCAGTTCTATCCGATGGTTCCAGTTCTAATTTTGCCGGTCGAAATGGTTTTCAACAAATGGATGATTGGCTAGACCCAATGACTCAATTCACCAAATGGCAATGGCAGGTCAACAATGAACGTCAGATTAGTGAAATGCTGAGAAGGACCATCAAATTAGCAGAAACTCCTCCAGGAGGCCCTGTTTATTTGCGTTTTCCAGGGTTTTTATTGAACAAGCCCAACATCAAACAAACCATCTATCCTCAAAGTCGATTTAAAATACCAATGGAGCTTTACCCTAAACCAGAATTGATTGAAGCAACTGCGAAAGCATTGTTGGAAGCTAAAAAACCCTTGCTTTGCGTCGGACATGAAGTTACTCGAGCCCGAGCCAATCAGGATGTACTGGAGTTGGCAGAACTTTTGGGCATCAGGATGGCACAAGGCTATAGCGTATTCGGCGATATTCCATTTCGACACCCTCTGTTTTCAGGATTCTACGGATTGGGTATTCCAAGAGGATTGTCTAATATTGATGTTTTTCTTAATCTTGGGGCACCGATGCCAGATCCAACTATTTTTACTGCACCTGTGCCAAGTAAGACCAAAGTGATACACGCAAGGATCGAATACGATGAGATTGCTAATACCTACCCAACAGACATTGCTATTGCAGCTGGCATGAAAGAAACCGTCACTGCCATCAAAGACAGTGTTCAGGCTTTAGCAACTGAAGGCCAAATCAAAAAACTTCGAGACGAGAGGTTGCAACAGAGTGTCGAGATCAATGCCAAGCATGAGGCTAGAAAACAACAACGCGCGAAAACAACTTGGAATGCAAGTCCAATTTCTTGGGAGCGAGCTTCATTTGAAATGGAAAAATATCTGGATCCACATGCAATCATTGTCTCAGAACTGGACACTAGGAAGCCCTTTGAATGGATGAACCTAGGCCCTGAATCTAAGTGGCTGATAGGAGGTACAACCGGGTTTGCCTTGGGTTGGGGTATCGGCGCATCCCTTGGGGTAAAAATAGGTGCTCCAAATCGACAGGTGGTTTGTTTGGTCGGAGATGGGGCCATGCTCTTTGGTCAAATAGAATCGCTATGGACAGCTGCGAGATATGATATACCCGTGACTATTATTGTTTTTAACAATTTGAGTTACGACGGTGAAAGAAATCGTATCTATAGAGCCTCACCCTTGGCAGCAAAAAAGGAAACTCGAGAGTTGTGGCGAGACATCAGTTGTTTTTTAGGCAATCCTGAGGTTGATTTTGTTGGTTTAGCTGATAGCTTTAAGATACAGGGGCAGCGGGCTAATAATGCTGAAGAATTTATTCAGAGTTTACAAGAAGCAGCAAAAGTTACTGCCGATGGAAGGCCTTTTTTGATCGATCTCAGGGTCATGCAATTGGACACCAGTGGAAAACCCACAGAACAAACATGGTATCCAGATATTTCAATCGCACGGAAGAGAGTGAAAAAAATCTAGGATTCTGAACAATTGATTTGACTTCGGGACTTCGATATGGGTCTTTTTCTAAATCAGCCCACCTTTTTTATTAATCTCTAGGATCAGTGTTTTCTCGAGCCAAGTTTTATAATTCTTTGTTTTCACATCATCAATCAAATGCCATTTTCCCGCAGCTTTTTCTCGGTCAATCTCTACAACCAAATAACCCCTGTTTCTAAGATGAAGAAATTGCATGCCGTCATTGAAATCAAGTTGTTTCTTTTCCAATTCTATTTTATTGATGTTTACGTTATCCCAGAAGGATGGCGAAGTGACACTTGTTGTGCCAAATTCGGCCCCTATCAATTGACCGCTTTTATCAATCAAATTGTGAGCCGTTGAAAAATGCGTGTCACCAGAGAGTGCGACCAGCTTTTTTTTGTGTTCTGCAATTACTTTATACAATCTTGATCTTGCAGCTGGATAACCATCCCAAGCATCTAGGTTCTTTGTAAGTTCAGGTCTAATCGT
This sequence comes from uncultured Woeseiaceae bacterium, assembly GCA_964633465.1. Classification (GTDB taxonomy): domain Bacteria; phylum Pseudomonadota; class Gammaproteobacteria; order Steroidobacterales; family UBA11654; genus DTSX01. Next base: position 21,663 of record CAZWGB010000013.1, read on the forward strand.
TTCTTTTTGCATGGCCATATCTAATTCTTGAGAACTCTCGGATGATTTTCGTTCAATCAAATCCTTTGTAACAGACCATTTTTGAGGTGCTAGCATTACCTGTTGACCAAGAATGGTCCATGTTGCATTTGTTTTTTTCAATCGGTTTTCCAGCCACATTTCTTGATTCATACCTAGAATCGATCTATTGGGTTCCCGTAGATCTTGATTAAATTGTTTGGAGTCAAATTGATTTGGGCTTTTATTCAAGATATGAACTGGTTTTTGTTTGGTTTTTGATCCTGTGTAATTGCTGTAGGAAACTTGCTGATCACGACCAATTAGACGTGTATCAAGCATATGTAAATCAACAAGGCCACCGATCTGAAATGAACGATGGATGAAACTATTGTGTGTTCCAGGTTCCCGAATCGGCATCCATTCAAAGTACGCTTTGATTGCATTTTTTTTTCGATTACCAAATGTGCCTTCAGAACCATCAGTTGAATGATTTTCAGAACCCAATCTCCAGGCATCGTTGCTGATTTCATGATCGTCCCAGATAGAGATCAAAGGGTGCCTGGACAACATTGCCTGAGAATCAGGATCATTTTTATGTTGAGCGTATCGTTGACGATAATCCTTTAGACTGTTTAGTTCATAGCTTGGCTTTACTACCCTGTTCATTGCTTCTGCATCTTTGTCACCAAAGACACCCATGCCAAGTTCATAAATGTAATCTCCGAGATGAAGCACAAGGTCGATGTCGTCCCTGTTTGCAATTTCTCTGTAGACATTAAAAAAGCCTGCGGTATATTTCGAACAGGACATGACTGCAAGTTTAATTTTATCGAGATGTTGATCGGGTAGGGTATGAGTCCGACCTATAGCCGAGCTCTCGTTACCGGCAAGAAATCGATAATAGTAAGTTGTTCCAGGAATTTCTTCTTTAGGCAATATCGCATCTACTTTTACACAATAATCACACTCCTTGTAGGTTACGGTTTCACCTTGGCAAACAAGTTGTTTGAAGTTTGGGTTGTGACTCATTTGCCAATTAATCTTAATGGGTGAATCGGTTTCGGGTGTTACACGTGTCCAAAGAATAATCTGATTTTGCCAAGGATCACCACTGGCAACTCCATGCCTAAAGGATCCCCGAGAATTTTTCGCAGGTGCAATAATTTGATGAGTAAAAGCAGCAAACCCAAGACCATAGCCTGCATTTTTAATAAATTTTCTTCGATCCATACTATTCTCTTTAGTTTTTGTGGGTTTCTAAGTTTTGAAGAAATAAAATTTTTTATAATTTCTGTGGCAACTTTCTTCGCAATGATGCAATTTATTTTGTAATAATTTTATAATAGTTTACTATCTTAGTTGGCGATTTAATTGCCAAAATTAAAACAGTTTTTAATTAAAAATTACTAACACAAAGAGGGACTATAAAATGTCTAGCAAGATCTATACTTCTGTATTGGCTGCACTCTTACTTTTTTCAACATCATCTGTATTTGCTGAGGTAGAAACTACTTCCTCACTTAGAGGTGTTGTTAATGTAGCAGGAGCAGTCGTATCAGCAACTCATACACCCACTGGAACATCAAAATCAAGGTCAGCCAGCGCAGATGGTGCGTTTTATCTATCTGATCTTCAGATCGGTGGGCCATACGAAATTTCCGTTTCCGCGCCAGGTTACAAATCAGAATCCTTAGGGGGTATCTATCTGGTATTAGATAAGACCACGGACGTTACCGTTACTTTGGTTTCGAGCGATATCGAAGAAATCACAGTAACTGCAGCGGCATCTCAAGGCTCCATTAGAATGGGAACAGGAACGTTCCTGGACCGGGATGCCATAGACGGAGTTCCGACTGTCAATCGGTCAATTGCCGACATTGCAAAATTAGATCCTAGGGTTTCCATCAACACTGGTTCCAGTCGATATTCTGAAATCTCAGTGATGGGCGCCAACAACAGATTCAACGATTTCACCATTGACGGCGTTAGTTATAACGATCCCTTTGGCTTGAATGCAAATGGTTTTGGCAGCATGAGAAACCCAATTGGTATGGAGTTCATTGATCAGATTTCAGTTGATGTCACACCTTTCGATGTTTCTCGAGGCAACACGACCGGAGGCTCCATTGCCTCTGTGACTAAATCAGGATCCAACGAATTTCACGGAAGTGTTTTCTTTATCAACCGTGATGAAGACGACATTGGTGATGGACCTGATGGAGAAGAGTTCCCAGAGTTTAGCGAGGAAACCAAAGGCTTTACCCTCAGTGGACCCATCGTAAAAGACAGGTTGTTTTTCTTTGTCGGTTATGAGGAATTTGAAGCGGCAAGTCCAGCTCTTTATGGGACTGTTGACAGCAACGCTCCTATCAAAGCAGAGTCTTTGACTACGGCGCAGGCAGATCAAATCAAAAGCATAGCTATGAGCCGCTACAATTATGACCCAGGTCAAATCTCCAGCTTCTCCTTACCTGAAACCAGTGAGAAAACGATAGTCAAGCTGAATGCCAACATCACCGATGACCACAGAGCAGTGCTTTTATATCAAAAAGACGAAGACCTGTATCCTAGAAAATACAACCGAGGAGAAACGGTATTTAGCAACAATTGGTACCTCAAGCCCCCTGAAATCGACCGAATTACATTTTCCCTTTTCAGTGACTGGTCGGATCGGTTGTCAACCAAGATCAGGTTTACCAATTATGAGCTGGTAGAGGACGATCATTCCGTCGGAGACCCATATTTCCCAGAATCTGCAATCAGTGTCGGAGGGGATACAGTTTATCTTGGCGGCGATCGCTATAGGGGTGCTAATTTCATTAATATTGAATCCGACTATGTCAATTTCAAAGCAACCTATGATCTAGGTAATCATGTTATTACTGCTGGTATTGATCTTGAGGACACTTCAGTTTATAACCTCTTCATTGCTCGCTACAACGGCGAAGTCAGGTTTAGCAGCATCGCTGATTTTGAGGCTGGAACTTATAACTATGTTCGTTTCCATGTGCCGCAAACCGGTATCAGTGATGTTGATAACGTTGCGGCAATGTTTGATATCGAGAAAACCTCTATTTTCCTTCAGGATAAAATTTACTTAGGCGACGCAGTTCTCAGTCTTGGTATTCGCTACGATGCGGTAGAAACACCCGACAAGCCTTTATTGAATGAAAAATTTTTAGAAAGGAATGGCTATCCAAACAACGCAGCCTTTGATTACGATACCATTCAACCTAGATTTGGGTTCAATTGGGACGCAACTGAGCGCTTATTTGGGGACAGGGATAGAATTGCAAGTGCCACACTCAGAGGTGGATACGGCTTGTTTGCCGGAAGAATTCCTAATGTTTGGTATTCAAATGCCTATACTCGATCCGGTGGTCTGAGTGACTACGTTAAGGTTTACGGCTGGGATTCAAAACTGCCATCGTTCAGATGCGGTAATGTCGGGGATGGAACTGTCGGCCCAATGCCTGCTGGCGATCCTTCATTTTTCTGGATGGGTCCAAACAGCAACTACTGTATTCCATCAAGCGCTTACTTCAATGATGCCCAAGGCACACACCCAGATTTTGAAGCACCTTCAAGCTGGAGGATGAATGTTGCTCTTGATTTGGTGACAGCCAATGGTTACGAGATAACAGTAGAATATAACCACGATGATGTTAATGAGGGAGTATTCTATCACGATGCTGGTTTAACAAAGACAGGCACACTAGCAGACGGCAGAGGTACTTACTATGGCAAAGGCGATTACATTATGACCAATACAGACAAAGGTGGTGCAGATGCATATACCTTCTCTGTCAGGAAATCTTTTGATAATGGTCTTAGTGTCTATAGTGCCTATTCGAGTGTTGATGCAAAAGATGTCTATCCGTTGACCTCATCACAAGCAGAGTCGGCATATGGATACACGCAAAGATGGGACGGCGAGAATATGGATGCCGCACGTTCATCATTTATGTCAGATAGCAAGTTTATTCTAGGCTTGGAGTATAGAACTCGGTGGTGGGGTGATAATGAAACCAGAATTTCTGCCCTGTACATCAAAAAAGATGGTGAACCCTACAGTGTTAGTTTTGATGAGCCTGGATACGACAGTGTTACCGGCAATTCAAAATTCTACGCCGATTACTCCTTGGCTTATGTTCCAAACGGTGCAAGTGACGCCAATGTGGTATTTTCCAGCGCTTCAGTCGCTAACGATGTCATGGCGCACATCAACAGCACTGCATTGGCAAAATACAAGGGCACCTACGCACCAAGGAATGCTTTTACCAATCCTGATTACGATAGACTGGATATTCGTATTACCCAAGAAATTCCAGCATTTCGTGACCATAAATTCATCGTTTATTTTGATCTCTTGAATGTGATGAATATGTTGGATGATGAAGATGGACGGGTATTTGAATACGGTTACAACAATAGTCGTCAGATCATTGTTAGCGGCACCGACAGTGAGGGTAGATTCCTGATCTCTGGAGTGGATGACGATGACAGTCTGTACCTCCAAGACGGAGATGGTCAATCAAGATGGCAATTGCAAATGGGATTGAAATATCGATTCTAAGAACTGACTTCTTGACTTAAAAAAAAGAGCCGTCCATTTTAATGGGCGGCTTTTTTTATCAACCAAAATTTCTCAAACCAATGTAAAATATTAACCCATGTTAGGCATGGATCCCAAAAAACTAAATCTCATTGCTCTGGTTACGATGCCACTGGTAGCTGTTTTTAGTTCCAGCATAGCTATTGAAGTGGATATAAAATCCATTGTCACAATCTTTTTTATTAATCTGATACCGATGTTAATCAGTTCAGGAATTGGTTATTTATTATTGAGAAAAGCAAAAACCGATGCTGCGGCCATTGCTTCTGTTGCAAGCCCTTTTTTAATGTCTTTTTCAACCAGTGCTTGGTATATCATACGATTACTTTTTCCCAATACTAACGCTCCTGGGATTGAGCATTTAGCTGTGCCTCAATATATTCTAGTCGGAGCAGTAGTTTTTGGTATTTTAAGTGTGCCTGTTGTCTTTAGATTGAATCAGCGATAACACATTTTCATTATTAACCACATCTGTAGTTATCTGACTAAGAAGTATTGTATAATTCTCCGCCTTATTTAAATGTTAAAGCGAAAGTGGCGGAATTGGTAGACGCGCTGGATTTAGGATCCAGTGGGGTAACCCGTGAGAGTTCGAGTCTCTCCTTTCGCACCATAAATAAATACAAAGATGAAAGATTTAAAAATTAACGTCAATGATAAGACTGGATTGAAAAAAGAAATTCGAATTTCTGTACCTTTTTCTGCCATAGAAGAAAAAAGAACCAATCGTTTTATCCAAATAGCAAAAACTGCAAAATTACCCGGATTCAGACCAGGAAAAGTGCCAGATAAGGTCATTCATCAACAATACGGTGGTAAGGTAATCCAGGAAGTATTGAGCGATTTTCTAGATAGCACTTATATTGAATCTATACGAGAGAAAAATTTAAAACCTGCCGGTCCGCCTGAAGTTAAGATTGATGAATATATTGAAGGTAAAGACTTTACTTACACTGCAACTATTGAAGTTTATCCAGAATTTGAACTGAGAGGCTTGGATAAAATTAGTGTTGAAAAACCAAAGGTTGTAATAAGTCAAAAGGAAATCAATGCCATGATTGAAAATCTTCAGAAACAACGAGGAACATGGAATCCAGTTGAAAGACCATCTGAAAAAGAGGACCAGTTGATTGTTGATTTTGAAGGAAAAATTGACGGTGAAGTTTTTGAAGGGGGTGTCGCGCAAGATTTTGTCATGACTCTTGGAAATGGGCAGATGCTTCCAGAATTTGACGATGCGTTGCTCAATGTGAAAGCCAATGAAGACAAAGAAATCCAATTAACTTTTCCGGATAATTATCACAAAGAAGAATTGGCAAAGAAAAAAGCCGTGTTTTCAGTTTCAGTAAAAGAAGTCAAAGCATTGGAAGTGGCAGAAATTGATGAGACATTTGTTCGCTCATTTGGAGTTGAAAGTGGGGATGCAAAAGACCTGATTGATGAAGTAAAAGCCAGCATGGAGAAAGAACTAGAAGCCAAGATTAACGATGAGATTAAAAAAAATCTTATGACCTATTTAAGGGAGAACAATTCAATTGAAATACCTGAGGTCATGGTCCACCAAGAAGCGCATGCACTCCAGAAAGATTGGATGAGCCAGTCAGGAATTGAGAAAGCAGAGGAAGCGCCAGAGTTAAAGAATTTTGAGAACATAGCTAAGGAAAGGGTTCAACTCGGCCTTTTGGTTAATGAATTGGTCAAGGTTCAGGAGATTAAGGTTGATCAAGATCGAGTGAAAACCAAATTAGAAGAAATAACGAATAGATACCCAAATCCTGAAGAAATACGTAAAATGTATGAAGAAACGCCCCAATTAATGGACCAAATTAAATCGGCAGTTATAGAGGATCTGGTCATTGAGTGGTTGATTGAAAGAACTGATTTTCAGGACAAGGCAGTAGAATTTAAAGAATTAATGAATCGGAGTTGAATTGACGCAATTGAATGAAGAACTAAATTTAATCCCCATGGTCATTGAGCAAACGCCAAGGGGGGAGAGATCTTTTGATATTTATTCAAGACTGCTCAAAGATAATGTCATCTTTGCTGTTGGCCCTATTGAAGATCATATGGCTAATCTTATTATTGCCCAAATGCTTTTTTTGGAAAGCGAAAATCCAGATAAAGATGTTTCTCTGTACATTAACTCTCCTGGAGGAAGTATTACTTCAGGGTTGTCAATTTACGACACCATGCAGTTTATCAAACCAGATGTTAGTACCATTTGTGTTGGTCAAGCAGCGAGTATGGGTGCAATCTTATTGGCGGGTGGAACCAAAGGTAAAAGATATTCCTTGCCCAATTCTAGGATGATGATTCATCAACCAATTTCAGGTTTTCAAGGACAAGCTTCGGATATTGATATTCAAGCAAAAGAAATCTTAAACATTAGAAAGCGTTTGAATAAAATTTTGTCCATTCATACAGGTAAATCAGAGAAGCAGATCGCAGCTGATACAGACCGTGATAATTTTATGAAAGCTTCAGACGCACTGGAATATGGGTTGATAGATACTGTTCTCAGCAATCGAATTGAACTTGTGAAATGAACATACAAACCTTTTGATATGATTGATAAAGCGAAAGACGGCAATAAAGATAACAAAATTTTGTATTGCTCATTTTGTGGCAAAGGCCAAAATGAAGTCCGCAAGTTAATCGCAGGTCCCTCGGTATTTATTTGTGAGGAATGTGTAGACTTATGCATCAACATCATTGATGAGGAACTGAATGACAGTGCCTCTGATCAAGAATTAAATCTTTACAAACCCAAAGAGATTAAATCCATGCTTGATGACTATGTCATTGATCAAGATGAGGCTAAAAAAATATTGTCCGTTGCAGTTTACAACCACTACAAACGACTCAATGTCAAGTCCAGGGCAAGTGATTCAGATAACGTAGAGATAGGAAAAAGCAACATTTTATTGGCTGGACCAACCGGTTGTGGCAAAACATTATTAGCCCAAACCTTGGCAAACATACTAAATGTTCCATTCGCAATAGCTGATGCTACCACGCTCACCGAGGCTGGCTATGTCGGAGAAGATGTAGAAAATATCATCCAAAAACTTCTGCAGAATTCTGAATATGATATTGAGAAGGCCGAAACTGGAATCATTTACATTGATGAAATTGATAAAATTGCAAGAAAAACAGACAACCCATCAATTACTAGAGATGTTTCCGGTGAAGGTGTTCAGCAAGCATTGCTTAAACTTATAGAAGGAACAATTGCTTCAGTGCCTCCACAAGGAGGGAGAAAACATCCACAACAAGAGTTTTTACAAGTGGATACTTCCAAAATTTTGTTCATATGTGGTGGTGCATTTGCAGGTTTGGATAGAATTGTACAAAACAGAACAAATCATTCGGGTATTGGTTTTGTTGCTGAAGTTAGAGCACTATCAGAGACGAAAAATATTGGTGAAATTTTTCGAGATATAGAACCCGAAGACCTTATACAATATGGCCTTATACCTGAATTCGTCGGTAGAATGCCAGTAGTGGCATCACTGAGTGAGTTGAATCAAAGCGCCCTTGTTAGAATTCTTATTGAGCCTAAAAATGCCTTGACGAAACAATATCAGAAACTTTTTGCAATGGAAGATTGTGAATTGGAATTTCTCCCAGAAGCGTTGCAAACAATTGCACAATTGGCTATGCAGAGAAAAACTGGAGCTAGAGGCTTGAGAACAATTATGGAAGATATATTGTTGGATACGATGTACGAAATGCCTTCTGATCTAGCCCATGAAAAAACTAAAAAACTAACAGTAACTCAAAAATTTGTAGAAAATAAATCTAAGCCTTTTCTTGTTTTTTCAACAGAGAATAGTGAATCAAATTCTGAAACAGCAGAATTAGAAAACCAAGCATTACTAGCAAATTCTGAGTAAGTACTTTTTGCTGAGATTTTTTTCTTATTGAAAATTCTATTTTTGACCCTATAAGTTATATATGCTTAATTATTCAAGGTGTTTTTATGCTAACTGAAGAAGAAAAAATTTCTCCAGATATTATTCTCGATAAACCTTTGATGCCTCTAAGGGATGTTGTGGTTTACCCACACATGGTCATTCCCCTGTTTGTGGGTAGGGAGAAATCAAAAATGGCTCTTGAAAAAGCCATGGCGGAAGAAAAGAAGATTTTACTGTCGTGTCAAAAAAAATCTGGCGTAGACGACCCTGATATAAGCGATATAAATACAGTTGGTACTTTAGCAAACATCCTTCAACTGGTTACCTTGCCTGATGGTACTGTTAAATTGCTGGTTGAGGGCGAATCAAGAGTTGATCTTTTGGAAATCAGAGCAGGAGATTATTTTACTGCTGATTACTGCGTTCTTACAGAAACATACAATGAGGATGACAAAGAAATTAAGGCGCTCAGGAGAACCCTGATCTCACAGGTGGAAGATTACGTCAGAATTACAAAAAAAGTTCCCGCTGAAGTGGTAACAACATTGGCCAATATTAAAGATCCGGGAAGACTTGTTGACACAATTGTGGCTCATATGTCATTGCAATTGTCGGAAAAGCAAAAAGTTCTGGAAATGCTGGATATCAAGACAAGACTGGAAAATGTGATTGGCTTGATTGACATTGAGATCGACATGATGGAGGTGGAACAGAAAGTTAGAGGTCGTGTCAAAGATCAAATGGAAAAGAGCCAGAAGGAATATTATTTGAATGAGCAAATGAAGGCGATTCAGAAAGAACTAGGTGATATGGACAATGCCACCAATGAATTTGAGGAATTGGAAGAGAAAATTAAAAAATCAGGCATGCCCAAAGAAGTTGCCAAAAAAGCTAAGGCAGAACTTAAAAAACTGCAAATGATGTCTCCTATGTCTGCCGAGGCAACAGTTGTTAGGAACTATCTAGATGCCTTGGTTGATGCACCTTGGAAAAATAAAACCAAAGCTAAAGTTAAGTTGGATAAAGCAGAAAAGATTTTGAATGAAGATCATTATGGCTTGAAAAGAGTTAAGGAAAGGATCACAGAGTATCTAGCGGTTCAGACGAGAACCAAAAAACTCAAAGGCCCAATACTTTGCTTGGTGGGACCACCAGGAGTAGGTAAAACTTCCTTAGGAGCAAGCATTGCTCGAGCAACGGGCCGAAAATTCATAAGAATGTCCCTTGGTGGTGTTCGCGATGAAGCAGAGATACGTGGGCATAGAAGAACATATATAGGGGCCATGCCTGGAAAAATCATCCAAAATCTGACGAAGGCAGGAGTC
>CAZWGB010000014.1:0-16530 GCA_964633465.1 uncultured Woeseiaceae bacterium
TCATGGGACATGCAAGGCATGGAATCCATAGTATGTGGAGAGATGACAGCTTTCTATTGAGCTTGCAAAGGGGTGAACCAGATATTTACGTTAATCCTAAAGATGCAGAAAAGAAAGGAGTTGAAGATGGAGATTTGATTGAAATTTTCAACAAAACAGGTTCTTTTATTTGCCAGGCCCATCTAACCTCTGGTGTCGGGCAAAACATGCTTTACATGTATCATGGCTGGGATCCCATGATGTTCAAAAACAGGCAGAATTTTGGTGCGGTTGTCCAAACAGGAGGATTGATCAAACCAACTTCAATAGCTGGGGGTTATGGTCACCTAGGCTGGAAGCCTTTTGCTTATGAGCCCAACCATACTTTCCACGATTACACCTGCGATTTTGAGAAATATCAAGGAGCTTAATTGCTAAAAAATATCTTCCCTGGGCACTGGTTTTAGCAATAAAAAAATCAGCGCTGCAAAAATGATCGGAATGATCCCCACATAGGTATAACCAATGTTCCAACCAAAGCTGGTGGCTGCATAGGTTATCGCCAGTGGCCCCAAGCCAAACCCTAAATTGATTGCCAATGTGCCTGAAAAACTCGCCGCTGTTGCTCTGAGTTCTGCTGGAAAATTCTCAGCAATAAATGTTGCCATAACTGCATAGGCGCCGTAGAAAAATAAAGTCATCAACCCATAGACCACTAAGACTTGGGTCCAACTCTCAGCCCACCATATTAAAAAGATGAAAGCGATACTACCCAAGAGCGCCCAGAGAATAATTGTGTTTCTACGAATCAGAAAAAACTCGCCAACAATTGCAGCCGCTATATAACCAAATGCACCAATGCCATAGGAATAGCCAACAATTTTGATCGCATCAACTATATCCCAACCTCTTTCTTGGGTGAAATACAGCACCAACATCAAAGTACTTCCATATGCAAATGCATATAAAAACTGGCCTGAAAACAATAACAATGATTTTCTTCTCCACTCTTTGGTGAACAAGATCATAGTGCTAGGGCTTGGTTGATCGTCAGTCTTTTTATTTTGAGCTGCCAGCCATGCTTTTGACTCTGGTAGATATTTGTGAATGATCCATCCATAAGGCAAAAACAGAAGAGCCAAAAGAAAAGTGTAACGCCAGTTAATTCCAAGCTGATCAATCATGAAGGCAACCAAGATGGAGGCAAAAAACCAACCTAGAGGGAAACCAATTTGTAAGATTCCCGTAAACAAACCCCTAAACCTAGGAGGTGAAGATTCAGTTACTGTTGTTAATGTAATAGGAGACTGCGCACCTGCAGCGGCAAAGCCTAAAGTTCTGGCAATCAGGACTGCTATAGTATTCGGCGCAATTGCCAGATAAGCAACAAAAACTGGGGTTAAAAACGTTGAAAGCAATAAAGATTTCTTTCTTCCAATACGATCCGTGAGAACGCCTATTTGGGTGCAGATTAATCCTGAGATAAAAAAGGTTAATGCTACGTACCATCCCACGTCGGTCAGTGTCCAACCAAATTCATTTTGAAACTTTTCACTGACAAGAATGAAAATTGAATGATCAAGATTTGCAAAAGTTACGCCAATCAAACAAATAAAGAATACTTTGTAGGACAACACAGGTATCTCTGACATAGAAACAATAGGGGTGGTTTCTTGATCTGGGTTTGGTTGTATTTGATTCATAATTTCCTCAATTACATTTGTATATTGACACTCTAGTGATATATGTTTTAGTAATAATAAGTAGACAATATTAACAGCACTAAAAAAATTAGTGTTGTAAATTAGACAAGAGGATTAGATATGACCCTTCAATACAGTGCAGTTGGGATTCAGAATGAATCACACATGGCAACCGACATCAGTGATTACTGGACAGACTTAGAGCGCCTACAGACCAGCATAGGTTATGCCGTTTGGAATTGCAGCCTGGATCTTCCGGTACGCTTGGTGGCTATTTCAGAAGGTGGCATCGGCGGCTGGTGTTTGGGAGGGGGCGACGAGCATCTGAGAATATGCCGGGATGTGGTTCCCGAAATACCCGGTAAGGAAACAGAATTCCTGGGCGAGATGTGTAAACAGTTTAATATTTACCTGATTGCTCAGATGGTTGCAAAAGCCCCTGAAATCATGGAAGACCGGATATTCAACATCGCTTTTATCATCGACCCCAATGGTGAAGTAATCCATAAACACATCAAGACATCCTTTTATCAAAGAGAAACCAATACAGCACCGAGTGATATCTGGAATCTGTATTTGGAAAAATATGGAGACGATCCTGAAACATTGCTTAATATTCTTTATCCCGTTGCCAAGACAGACATTGGCAATATTGGCACCCTGATTTGTGCTGAGGGAAGTTATCCAGAGGCAGCAAGGGGGCTTGCTTTGAATGGCGCAGAAATTATCTGGCGAACCCAATATCCTGAGCCTTGGATGGGCAATCAGATGAATGAGGTGCAGAACCGAGCACACGCTGTTTTTAACACCTGTTATGTTATTGCCCCGAATATCGGTGGCATCTATATGCCAGGAGGGGAAGATTTTAAAATGAGTAACGGCAGAAGTCAGATCATTGATTACAGAGGCGGCATCATGTCTGAATACCTCGGCGGGGGAGAAGCCTTGGTCAGCGGCATTATCAATGTGGATGGATTGCGTGATTTTAGGGTCCGCGGTCAATGGCAAAACTTGGTCAAAGATATGCGGGTTGAAGAATACAAATTGATCTACGATGCAATGATGGCCAAGGGTGGTATCTACCCACGGAACCTGTGTATTGAAGAACCTCCACTGACTGAAGATGGACAACTTGAACTGGTTAAACATCAAGTGAACAAAATGGTAGCTATGGGTATTTACACTGCACCGCCCGGCTGGGAGCCCTATGAAGTGAGCGAGGAAGTTCGAGAACGGATTAAAAAGGCAAATGCGATAAGCTGATACTCAATGGACGGAAATCAGATATTTTTTCGATTGTTAAACCCTATAACCAGGGCGATTGCCAGATCTCCCCTACATGGCCTGGTCAGCGATAATGTTGTTGTATTAATTTTTCCAGGGATAAAATCTGGCAGCATTTATTCCATTCCGGTGAGCTACCTTGAAACATCGGAGAAAGAATTGGTCTGTGTGACCGACAGACCCTATATCTGGTGGAGAAACCTCATTAACAATAATAATATTCAGATTCTGCTAAGAGGCGAATTACTCAATGCTGAAGTGGAGGTTGATTCCGAAAACGATGACCTGATTGCAGAAAAATTAACAGCAATGTGTATCCACAGTAAAATTGATGCTTATTTTGCAAACGTGGGGTTCAAAAATAACATCCCAATTGAGGAGGATATCATTGCAGCAGCATCGAACATGGTCTTGATTAAATTATCAATTAACTAAAAATTTGATTTTTCAACCCTCATTGTCTATCTGCTGAGTTGCACGTCTTTGCTCTTCCCTTAAAATCCTTTGACTTCTCTCTGCGAGAGCTTCTTCTTCTGCAATGGTGCGGCACACTCTTCTCGGCAGCCTAGTTCCTGATACCTTTACATTCCGACAAACTACTTTGTTTTTATCTTCTTCAACAATAGCTTTCTTTTCATTATTTTCTAAATCGATATTTTTCTCAGATTCAGAAATTACAACACACCCCGAAACAAGAAAAAATATGAAAATAATTAGTAATTTTTTTTTCATCTATATACAGTCTTTTTATTTAATAACTATCTTTATGCAACAACAGGCTTTACTTTTTTCTTGCAGTGTAGATTCCAGAATCAATAAGCTTTTTGATTGTCTCTTTGAACACTGCTCCTGCATCTTCATGTTTCATTGGAGGTAAATTCTTTGGCCAAATTTCTTGATCATACAGTTTCTTGAAAATCTCAGTTTTTAAGTAAGGTATCCAATTTTGAAACCTTGCATTTTCCCTGTAATGCCGCAATGCATCAATATTGATTTCTGAAGCCACATAAGTGTCTCCAACAATATCATTTTTTGCCAGTACAGCGCCCTTATAATCAACTATTGACGATCCTCCACCAAGTGCACCATCAATTATTGTGGGCTCATCGCCTTCAGCTCCTGGCATTATAAGCGATCCTGTATTTGGTGCAATCATGTAACATGTGTTGTCAATGGCTCTGGATCTGTTTTGAACTTCGAAAATCTCTCTGGAGACCCAAGGCTCTGGCAAAGAAGCTCGATAGAGTATTTCGGCACCATTCAGAGCAAATGCCCTGAATGACTCTGGAAAACAACCTTCAACACCAACCGTGCCAGCTATATTGCCTATTTTTGTTTTTGCAACAGGAAAAAAGGACTCTAGGGAATCGCCATGTTGTTCAATCCATTGATCGTAAACGTCGTGCGGGGTTGTGGAATGCTCAACAAAAACCACAATATTCTTATGGTGCTTATAAATTACTTCACCCTTGTCATCAATGATGAAAACAGTGTTGAAAAATCGATCGGGATAGTCGGCTAATTTTTCTTTCAGCTGACCAATAATAAATGTATTCTTTTTCTTTGCGTAGTCGCCTAAAAATTCTGTTTCCCAGCCGGGGATTTCTGCGGCCATTGTTGCTGCGTAGTCCGCCTGATCCATATCCATAATTTCATCGACAAACCCTTGAATGGCGCCCTCGCCCAATGCAATCAATCTAACCGGGAGTTCAAGTGAGCACATGTGTGTGACCATATCAATCATATTGCCGATATGAATCAGATTTTTCTCAACTTCAGACCTTGTTGCCACATGCTTGATTTTTGTTTGCAAACCAACAGCTAGATACGGGTCAATCATCATTCACTCCTATTCTTCTAATCAAGATAATCTTTTAAGTCGATATCATCAATCCCTGGAACTATGGGCTTAGCTAAATCATCAACATAATCCATATCTTTGGTGGCATCAATACCAACTCGAACAGAAGTCTTGTCTGGCAATGCTGATCGGTCAATTTCCCAAGTAACAAAATCAGGAAATAAGTGAATTTTTTCAGCCCGACCTATTCTGGTCCAAGTAGCCCATTCAACATCATCCATATTATTAGTATCCACATCTTCGTCAACGACAATGACCCGTTTCGCTATCCAGGAAAGATCAAAGAAACCCATACTGGTATTAAATGCTTCATTGATGACTTGCTCAGGTTGATCATCGGATTCCTTTGCAATGGATATAACCACGTGCATGAGTGGTCCAATCCTTGTATCCAAATGTATCGTAATTTCTTTGACGCAAGCTATGTTTTCCTTGATTTTAGCCTCAACTGTTTTTTGCAATCCATAAGTAGTTAAATAACCCAAGTTGTTGTGTTCTCGAGCCCTACCAGCCATGAGCGTATAAAACATTGCATCTCTTCTTTGGGTGATAGCAGTCACTTCTGACAAGGGTGCTGTCTCAGTGCCATATTGAGCACCAAATTCTCCTAGGGTATTTGAAACCATTGCATTCAAATCAACTACTGTCTCTAGGACCATTTCAGCATCTGCAGGCACAAGCAGATCGCTGTGTTCGCAACGAATCATTTGCATACTCTCACCAGCAATACTTCCCGCTACTTCGAGCTCTGAAACATCATCAGGTGATTTGGATGCTGCTGCCATCAGTAACCATGGCGGTGCACCGAGAACCATTGCAATTGACATTTTCTTATCATTCTCCCTGTGCCAATCGTAACTTTTCCTTAAATCACTCAACCCACTTGCATTGATAAGGACATGTTTTTGATCAACAATGAGAACCCGGTAAAAACCTACATTTAAATGCCCTTCAGGTTTTCTAAAAATACCCACAGCAGCGGTAATAAAAGGACCAGTATCCAATTCAAAAAAAGTTGGAACGGGCAATTTATTAAGGTCAATCTGGGTACCTGTTAAGACAACATCCTTAACAGGGCCTGTATCTACTTCTATAGTTGGTGTTGGATTTTGTATTGCTGCAACAACTTTTTGACCAGCATCATCAAGGGTAAAATCCTGGCTACTGTCCTCATTGAAAATCAAACCGATGCGACTCATTGAGGTAAATAAGCCGCCAACAGCTGGCATTTCTGCATTTTTGATGTTCTCAAAAATGAATGCTTTGTCTTCGGCTTCTAATTTTTTCATGATGGCAGACATTTCAAATTTAGGGTCCACCTCACGCTTAATTCTCACAAGATCTCCTGAGCCCTCAAGAAGATCAATAATCTGTCTAAAATCTCTTCTCATATTTATCTAAAGTATCTATAAAACTCTTCAATTTCAGAGCATTTAGCTTACATGAGGCTTTATGAATAATCTAATAGGATCGCCAGCCGATAAATCAATGAATCTCATTGTTTGCAAATAACCAATCTCCTGATAACCTTTATCTGATAGTTAACTTGAAAGACTTGGAGACATTATGAAAACAAAGGCCGCGCTTGCTGTTGAAGCAGCACAACCATTAGTAATAGAGGAGCTTGACTTGGATGGCCCTAAAGAGGGGGAAGTCTTGGTTGAAGTTAAGGCGACAGGTGTTTGCCATACAGATGCATTCACTTTATCTGGAGATGATCCAGAAGGTATTTTTCCAGCAGTCTTAGGCCATGAAGGTGCTGGCGTAGTTGTAGAAACTGGTCCAGGTGTAAAATCTGTAGCAGCTGGAGATCACGTAATCCTGCTTTACACTCCGGAGTGCAGAGAATGTGAATTTTGTTTAAATCCAAAAACCAATTTATGTCAATCCATCAGAGAAACACAAGGACAAGGACTCATGCCTGATGGAACATCACGATTCTCACTCAATGGCGAGTCAGTCTATCACTATATGGGTTGCTCTGCTTTTTCCAACTACACAGTCTTACCAGAAATTGCTGTGGCAAAAATCAGGAAAGATGCTCCCTTTGATAAAGTCTGTTACATCGGTTGTGGAGTGACCACAGGCATAGGCGCGGTAGTATTTGATGCTCAAGTAGAGGCCGGTTCAAATGTGGTAATTTTTGGTCTTGGAGGAATAGGCTTGAATGTGATTCAGGGCGCAAAAATGATAGGCGCTAACAAAATTATAGGTATAGATATTAATGAGAAAAAAGTGGGTTTGGCAAAGCAATTTGGCATGACTGATTTTCTCAATCCCAAAACTGAACCCAACATTGTTGAAGCAATCATTGATTTAACAAATGGTGGTGCAGATTATTCATTCGAATGCATCGGCAATGTGGATACTATGCGACAAGCATTAGAATGCTGCCATAAAGGTTGGGGGCAATCGATGATTATTGGTGTAGCAGGCGCAGGACAAGAAATATCTACTAGGCCTTTTCAATTGGTCACAGGAAGAGTCTGGCGGGGCACTGCTTTTGGTGGAGCTAGAGGTCGGACAGACGTCCCAAAAATCGTTGATTGGTATATGGAAGGTAAAATAAATATCGATGATCTAATAACTCACACTATGGATTTAAACCAGATCAACGAAGCCTTTCATCTCATGCATGAGGGTGAATCAATTAGATCTGTTGTAGTCTATTAGAATAATTTAATTGCCTAGTAGCTTCATACTTCGAAGCTTATCTATAATAATTGCCGATGATTCTTCGACTGAAATATCAGATGTGTCTATCGTAACTTCTGGATTTTGTGGTTCTTCATATGGATCACTAACCCCTGTAAAATCAAGAATTTTTCCAGCACGTGCTCGTTTGTACAAGCCCTTAACATCTCTCTCTTCACAAACACTTAAGGGAGTTGAAACGTGAATTTCAACAAACGACCCTACCTCATCTATCATGTTTCTTACTGTCTTTCTGGTGTTGGAATACGGTGCAATAGGCGCACAGATAGCCACTCCTCCGTGTTTAGTTATTTCACTGGCAACATACCCGATTCGTTTAACATGAATATCGCGGTCTTCTTTAGAAAAACCAAGTTCACTTGATAAATGTTGTCTTACAATATCTCCGTCTAAAAGAGTAATGGGTCTGTCTTCCATTTCCATAAGTTTGTACACCAGAGCATTTGCCAAAGTAGATTTTCCTGCTCCTGATAATCCTGTAAAAAAGACAGTTAATCCCTGGTTGTGTAGCTTAGGATAACGCCTCCTTAATTCATGAACAACCTCAGGAAATGAATACCAATTAGGTATTTCTGTTCTCTGTTTAAGCAACTCTTTGAATTGAGTGCCTGAAAGTGTTTCTATCTGATCCTCTTCTTTAATTTGATCCAAGGGTAAATAATTTCTTTTATTCTTGGCAAAAACCATCTCCTGAAATGGCACCATCTTTATCTCTAACTCTTCTTGATATTGACTAATTAATTCTTGTGCATCGTAGGGTTGATAATATGTTTTGCCTTTTGCATCAACCCCTGGACCAGCGTGATCTCTGCCAATAATAATGTAGTTGCAGCCATAGTTTTTTCTAATAATTGCATGCCACAAAGCCTCTTTTGGACCTGCCATTCTCATCGCTAAATTAATGAGGCTTAATTCCACACTGTTTTCAGGATAATGTTTTATTATGTGCTGATAACATTTAACTCTCGTAAAGTGATCAATATCACCAGGTTTAGATATTCCAATAACTGGATGTATCAACAACTTAGCATTGTGTTGTTCCATAGCTAATCGAGTCAGCTCAAAGTGAGCCCGATGCATTGGGTTTCTAGTCTGAAATGCTATAACATCTTGCCAACGTTTTGATCGAAACAAATCTCGCACTTCTTGGGGTGATTTTCTAAGGTGAGTGAAGTCAAAGTATTTGTTTGATTGTATGGGTATTAACTCGCCTGAAATATAGTTACTGTTTGTGTGGTTAAATAAATAATCAACACCAGGATGGTTTTCATCAATAGTTTTGAATACAGAGTTTGCTTCATCTTTTTTATTTGGTGACCAAAACTCTCTAACCTTGAGTATAGCCAGAAGAAATCCCTCTGCATTCCTTAAAGAAATGTGCTCATTTTTATCTAAAGCTTTTAAAAAATCATTAGGAACATCAAGAACAATTGGGATGGGCCATATTTCTCCATTCAAAAGTTTATTATTAAGCAGTATTTCTTCGTAGTCTTTCTGGTTATTAAATGTTAATAACGGAGAAAAAGCACCGTTTAAAATCATTTCAAGATCACACTGTTGTTTTAGTGAGAGTGTGAGTGAAGAAATTGTATTAGAGAGTTCTGAGTATTCTTCTAACTCACCTTTTGAAAGATGAAAAGAGACTAATTTGTTTCCATGAGGATCAATCATTGATTATCGATGGGCTAGATTAATTGTATTTAATGAAAAAAAATTATATTAGCACATTTTTTTTAGCTTTATCGTAAGAATAAAAAGGGTAATTTTGAGCATAATTGATATGTAACATGTTATATATATGAATATGTTCTTATTATATATATATGATATATATAAATATATTATTACTTATATATAATATTTATGTTATAGCATACTTTTATTACTATTATAATTAAACATAAAATGTCTTAATGGTTGGTCAATTCCTGGAAGTTGCATCGGGCATAACTTGTCTAACTCTTGATGTACTTTGTTGAGTGACTTTTTAAGCTCGTTATAGTGAATATTATTACTACCTAAACTCTCGTAAGTGTAATTGGGTTTTTTTATTCCTAATAATGAATAAAAATGAGTTCTTGGTATATTTGCTAGATCAGCGACTTTTGCAAAAGTCTTTCTGAAAGCCTCGGGATAAATTACCCAATCAATGTCTGAAGAGTAAATATTTAAAGTCTTTCTCAAATTGTTTAAATTTTTGTTTTGTCTTATAGGACTACGAAAGACCCAATCTTCTTCTTTTTTGAAATTAAAACCTATCTTTCCTTTGTAAATAATTTCCATGTCATCCAGGACATCTTGAATATATTCATTGATAGGATAGACCTGAATATTATTTCTTCTTTTAAACTTAATAAACTTTTTATTACTAATTTGGCCCCACTTCAGATTAAGAACGTCTGATTTTTTGAGTCCACTGATAAGCAAAAGGTAAATAGCATTCCTAGTAACTCTATTAACTTTATCTATATTCAATGGATCCCACAATCTATAGAGAATCTTTGGCAACTCTGTCTCAAGATCTATTTGTCGATCTCTCCTTATGGCTGGATAAGTTAGGTTTAATTTGCGTATTACTGATGCAGGGTTTGAGCTTGTGTCTATTAAGTTAAGTGTCTGAGCATAAGAAAAGACCGATGACAAAAACTGTAAAGCATTATTTGCTGCCGTTGGCGTTTCCTCAAGGGATTTATACCATTCGATAATCAACTCTGTTGAGATTTGATTAATATTTTTGTTTAGAAGTGGTTGTAATTTATTTTTTAATAAGTATGTCTTGCACTGGTCAGCGTAATTTTTTGAATATTCTCTTTTTTGCTCCTTATCAAAAATGAATTGCATTGCGATATTTTCTAGGCTCAGTCCCATGGAATATTGTTTATTTTTAGATTTTTTTATTAAATTTGGATCTTTACCCTGTTCAAGAAGCCTAATGCATTGAATGTGTTTTGAAATAGCTTCATCAACAGAAAGGCTTTTTGTTGTGCCATGAGTAATAGTTCTCGGATTACCGCCAAAATGTATTCGGCCATAGGTAATGAATGAAATTCTTCCCTTTGGGTTAACTTTTATCCTAAACCCAGGGTAATTAATAGATTTAATAAAATATGGCTGTGGTTTTAACTCTAAAGAGTCTATTAATTTGGGAGTAATATTTACTTTTTCTACTGTCATTTATATATAGCATACAAAAAAATACAAATTAATAAATTTATTATTTATTATATTATATTTATCAATATCTTAAATAATTATTTATATTTTATAGATTCTTATGTTCTTATATAAGATATCTCTGTATATTTTAGTGGAAGTTAATTTTATAATCGATCGTAAGTGCTTTTCCTTTACTACATAATCTTGAACAATCGTTTTTCTGCTGTTTGATTGAGAACTAATGCCTTACCATTGTTGTTAAAGTTTATGAAAAATTGTTTTTGCATTGTCAAAATCTGAGATTTCAAAAGATATGGATCAAAAAACAACCACATACACCCTGCCTGCAGAGCTATACCACGAGAATTCTTTTTTTAAAATTGAGAGGGATAAGATTTTTTTTAATGAATGGCAGTGGGTGGGAAGATCTGAGTTAGTAAAAAATCCTGGTGAGTTTATAACTGGTGAGATTACAAATAGCCCTATTTTAATAATCCGAGATAATGCCAATACCCTAAGAGGATTTCATAATGTATGTCGTCATAGAGCCTCTAAAATCCTGTTAGATAAAAAAGGCAATTGTAAAAGTCTTGTCTGCCCATATCATGGATGGCGATATGGATTGAATGGGAAATTACAGAACTCCCCACATTTTTTTGGAGCTGAAGATTTCAACCCAGACAATTTTTCACTCTTTCCAATCAAAGTATCAGAAGAATTTGGATTAGTTTTTGTCAATATTAATGTTGACTCTGAATCCCTTGCCAATTGGTTGGGACCTTTTACAGAAATGGTCAATCGTGTTTATAAAAGCAACTTTGTTTTTCATAATGAAATAACTTTTGATGTTAATGCTAATTGGAAAACTTACGTTGATAATTACCAAGAGGGATATCATATTCCTTTAATTCATCCTCAATTAAACAGAGATGTTGTTTGGCAAGAATATAAGTTGACTAATGCTGATTCGACAAGCATACATTCTGTTCCACCGAAATCTGGAAGTCATGAGCCAGGAAGCTTCGGGTGGCATTTTCCAAATATTATCTTCAATGCATACGGCAGAGGTGCAGTCTTTCAAAGAATTGAACCACTGAAGCCAAAATGGTGTAGAGTGATCTATAATCTTTTCAGGCCATCAGATGTATCGGAGGAAGATTTTGAGGCGAATGAAGGTCAGTACCAGAAAGAAGTTAGTATTGAAGACCAAAAAATAGTTCCCTTGGTGCAACAAAATCTAGAGACTGGTATATATCAGGCTGGTCCATTAAGCCCTAAATATGAGTCTGGATTAGCTTATTTTCATCAACTGTTAATGGAAAGAATTGGTACGGGAGAATAAAATGATATTGATTACAGGTGCAACTGGCAAAACAGGTTACGAAGTAGCAAAAAGTCTTGCTGAATTAAGTATCCCCTTTAAGGCATTAATCAGAAATTCAACAAAAGCATCACAAATGACTGAGCTGGGTGGTCAACCTATTATCGGTTCAATTGAAGATGATGAACTATTAAACCAAGCCTTGGAAGGGGTTGACAAAACACTGCTGCTCTTACCCAACTCTGAGCAACAACTTTCTTTAGAAAAACGATTTGTGGATGCAGCAGTAAGAGCCGGGGTAAAACATATGGTAAAAATGTCTTCAATGGAAGCTCTACCCGAAGCCACCAGAACCATCCCGAGGATGCATGTTGAATCTGAAAACCACATCAAAGACTCCGGTCTATCGTGGACAATGATAAAGCCAAACTTTTTTATGCAAAACTTGCTTGGTGCTGGAAAAACAATTAAAGAACAAAGTAAATTCTTTTTCCCCTTTGAAAATGGAACCACAGCCATGATGGATGTTAGGAACATTGGGCTGTTTATTGCGAAAGTACTGTCCGATGAAGGACATAACAATCAAAACTATGAAATAACCGGTCCTGAGTTATTGTCATTCCATGAAGTAGCTGAGAAATTTAGTATCGTGCTTGGTAAAGAGATCAATTACGTCAGCGTTCCCATGGATGCGTATAAAACTACTTTATCTCAATTTGTAACAAACCAATGGCACTTGGATGCTGTAATTGATCTCTTTGAAGATATTGCGGAGGGAGGGCTTGATTATACAACGACTACTTTTAGTGATTTAACTGGAAAACCTCCTTGCTCCTTGCAACAATTCATCCAAGAACATCGTTTTGTTTATAGGGATTCAGACTAAATAAAGATAGAGTTCCCTCTCAGAGAAACGAAAACTATTGTTCCTGCCATCCCTTTTTTACAACAATGAAGGTAAATATGATTGCTGGAACACCTGCTAATGCTACATATAAGAAAAAATTGTACCAGCCTACAGTTGCTATAAACTGACCAGAAAATCCGCTTATGGCTTTGCCTGGCAAAGTCATGAGTGATGAAAAGAGTGCGTATTGAGTAGCAGTGTACTTTCGGCTGGTTAAACTGGATAAAAATGCAATAAAAACAGAACCAGAAAAACCCAAAGCAAAATTATCCACGCTAATGGTCAACATTAGATAGCGAATATCGGGTCCAGACCCAATCAGAAAAATATAAAATAGATTTGTACTTACGAGCAATATACTGCCAAGAATTAATGGTCTGCCAATCTCATATTTAGCAACTGCTAGACCTCCTATAAATGCACCAAATATCGTTACCCCAATACCGAAAACTTGTGTGGTTGAAGCAATTTCAGTGAGCTCAAAACCAACATCGAGAAAGAAGGGATTTGCAACAATGCCTAAAATTAAATCGCTCACTCGATACAGTCCAATCATCATTAATAAAACAATAGACCAATAGCCGTTACGAATGAAAAATTCTGAAAATGGTTCAATAACAGCTTCCTTTAGCCATGTTATTGCTGATGCTTTTTTTCTCGATTGGAGACTGGGTTCTCTTATAAGTAATGTGGTGGTGATCCCAACCAACATAAAGAAAGCCATAACTTTATAAGCAAAATTCCATGTATTGAATGCAGCAATGTAAAGAGTTCCAGCGCCTGCTATCAATACAGCTACTCTGTAACCCAATTGATATGCTGCTGCCATAGCTCCTTGGAAACGATTGTTTATAATTTCGATACGGTAGGCATCAATTGCAATATCTTGTGTTGCTGAAGCGAAAGCTATCAAAACAGAAAAAACAGCAAATAAACTGAGATTCTCCAGTGGGTTTATGGAAGAAATAATCAACAACCCCAATAAGACCGCGAACTGTGTGCTTAGCATCCATGCTCTTCTTCTGCCAAGCAACCTCGATAAGAGGGGCAAAGAAAGTTTATCGACAATTGGTGCCCACAAAAATTTAATCGCATAAACAATGCCAACCCATGCGAACATACTAATTTCAACAATCCCTATCTCTACAGAAGCAAGCCAAGCGGTTAATGTCGCAAACACCAAAGGGAAAGGTAGCCCTGCAGAAAAGCCTAGGAACAGCATGCTGATAACTTCAGTTTTTAGATAAATTTCCAAACCATATTGCTGTGGCCCGTTATCAGAGTGAGTAATCATAATCCATGAGTAATGGTGCGTGATCTGAAAATCTTTGATCCTTGTATATTGAGGATTGAAGAATACGGTCTTTAAAATCAGGTGTTGTTATTTGATAATCGATCCGCCAACCAACATTATTCTCCCAAGCCTTCCCCCTATTAGACCACCAAGTATATTCATAGGGGTTTTGATTGATTACACGAAATCCATCTACATACCCCAACTGATTGAATATTTTTTCTAGCCATGCTCTTTCCTCTGGAAGACATCCTGAATTTTTTTGGTTTGCTTTCCAATTTTTAATATCTATTTCTTTATGCACGATATTCACATCTCCACAAAAGATAAAAGGCCTCTGGGATTTCTGCATTGTGTTTAATTTGATTTCAAATTCATCTAAGAATCTATATTTTGCATCTTGTCTTGCTTGTCCAGAAGAACCTGAAGGAAAATAGACAGATGCTATTGAAAAATTGTTAAAAATCAGTTCCAAGTAACGGCCTTCGCAATCAAATTCTTTAGAATTCAAGCCTTGAATTACATTCTTAGGTTTGTGTTTACTTAAAATACCGACACCACTGTACCCTTTTTTTTCAGCTGGGAAATAAAAGCAAAAATAAGGTTTTGGCCAAAATCTACGGCTTTCTATATCTTTCACTTGCGCCCTTATTTCTTGGAGGCAAACTAAATCAGCATCTTCTTCTTCCAGCCAATTAAAAAATCCTTTTCTCTCTGCTGCCCTTATTCCATTTACATTTACGGTAATAATTTTTATTTTGTTCTCCGTTAATTCATTTAAAGATATGAAACATACTTATAAATCTCATGGCTACACAAATGATTTGAAATGCTAAACTATCTAACACTCACTCAAAGTGTATATTGTATGGAAAACTACAAACAACAATTTATTCAATTTTCCTTGGCTGAAGGAGTTTTAAAATTCGGAGAATTCAAACTTAAATCTGGAAGAATCAGTCCTTATTTTTTTAATGTTGGCTTGTTCAATTCAGGACAATCCATTAATCAACTTGGCCAATTCTATGCAGAAGCTCTTATTGCCAGCCAACTAGAGTATGACATGTTGTTTGGCCCTGCTTACAAAGGCATCTCAATTGTAACTTCTTTGGCAAGTGCATTGTCACGAGATTATCAGATTAATAAACCCTTTGCTTTCAATAGAAAAGAAATGAAAGATCACGGCGAAAAAGGATTAACAGTAGGTGCAGAAATCAAAGGTAGAGTTGTTATTGCTGATGATGTCATCACTGCGGGTACCGCGGTTAATGAATGCGCCAGACTGATCGCTCAGCTGGGTGGAACTTTAGTGGGTGTTTTAATCTCTCTTGACCGACAGGAAAGAGGACACACTAATCTTTCGGCAACCGCAGAAGTGGCTTCAAAATTAAACGTTCCTGTAGTCGCTATTGCAAACTTGGATGACTTGATAAATCACTTGGAATCAGATGCTTCAGAAGCCAGTAATTATTTGCAAGATATAAAGAAATACCGACAGCGATATGGTGTGGCTAACAACTAATCTTGGCCTGTGTGCCCAAAACCACCTTCGCCACGCTGACTAACATCAAACTCTTCAACGATTCTAAACTCAACTTGCTCAACCGGCACAAAAACCATTTGTGCAAGTCGAAGTCCAGGCTCAATTAGCACTGAATTGTTTCCTCTATTCCAACACGAAATAAATATTTGTCCTTGATAATCAGAATCAATCAAACCAACCAAGTTGCCAAGAACTAAACCCTGTTTATGGCCTAAGCCAGATCTGGGTAATATCACGCCTGCTAAATTAGGATCATTGATATGGATGGCGATACCGCTAGGTATTAATTCGGTTTCTCCGGGAGCCAAATCAATGGTCTCATTAATACAGGCTTTTAGATCTATACCTGCTGAACCATCCGTTTGATAACTTGGAATCCCAAAATCATCAAGGACTCTTTGATCAATAATTTTTACATCAATTATTTTTTTCACTGATTGGATATTCTCAATACTTGATAAAATTGAACTTTATACCGATTGCAAGCTTCCTATTATAACGATTCTTGCAAATGTTTTCGTGGTCATGGCTTGCTATGTTGTCCTCTACTTGGTATAAAGCTTGCTCATAAAAGCAATTTGATACAATTAATTAAAGCATTAAAAAATAAGGTTTAGCATGGCTAGGATTTGTCAGGTATCGGGTAAAAAGACACGTAGTGGAAATAATGTTTCACACGCTAATAACAAAACACGTAGAAAGTTTATACCCAATCTTCATACACACCGTATCTGGGTAGAAAGCCAGAACAGATATGTTAAATTACG
>CAZWGB010000014.1:16630-29993 GCA_964633465.1 uncultured Woeseiaceae bacterium
GTAGGCATAATTATAAATATGCCTGAACTACCTGAAGTAGAAGTAACAAAAAGAGCCTTAAGCCCTCATATAGAGGGGAGCGCCATTGAAAAATTAGATATCAGAGAAACTCGCCTAAGGTGGCCTATAAGAGTAGATCTGCTAAAAAAAATAGAGCATAAAACAGTTACTTCAATATCCAGACGCGGCAAATATATTTTGATTAACACTTCCTCAGGTACTGCCATGATTCATTTGGGTATGTCTGGAAGTATAAGTATATTCGATCAATATATACCTCCAAAAAAACACGACCATTTTGACATTTATTTAACAAATAAAAAAATAATACGCTTTAATGATCCAAGAAGATTTGGTTGTTTTATTTGGGCTGGAAAACACCCTGAAAAACATAAATTAATCGGCCATCTGGGATTAGAGCCACTTGAGAAAGAATTTAGAGGTGAATATTTATATCAATTAAGTAGACGTCGGAAAACTAATATCAAAGCATTTATTATGAATGCCAGTGTAGTGGTTGGAGTGGGAAATATATATGCTAATGAATCACTTTTCTTAAGTGGCATTCATCCCAAAAGAAGAGCGAATAATATTGGAAAAAAAAGGTATCAAAACTTAGCTCATTCCATAAAATCTACGTTAACTCAATCAATTGAAATGGGTGGAACAACGCTCAGAAATTTTTCATTTACATATGGGAAAGAAAAAATTGGATGCTTTAAACAAAATCTATTTATCTATGGTAGAGATGGGGAGAAATGTAAGTCTTGTGGCTCTGTAATTAAAAGAATAACTCTTTCAGGAAGAGGAACTTTTTATTGTGGAAAATGCCAACGATAATCCTCAGTACCAATCTATTTCAATATTTTCTATTAATCCTCTAGGGTCTGAAGAAGCCATAACGGAACCATCAGCATTGTTCATAGTAACAACTTGCATATTTCCATAATCTGAAATTTCTTTTAAATTATGCCCTTTTGATTTTAAACTCTCTAAAACCTCAGAATCAAACACACCTTTTTCATAGCTAACCTCATCAGGTAAATATTGATGATGGAATCTCTTATTGGAAGTCATCTCGTTAGCATCTGCGCCCTCTGTCCATGAAATTAAAGATAGGAGAACCATAGTAATGATTCTTGCTCCTCCTGGTGTTCCAAGAATTGCAAGTTGATCTTTTGATTCAATGAAAGTTGGAGTCATGCTGGATACCATTCTTTTATTCGGCGCTATCGAATTAGCTTGGCCATGCACCAGACCATACCTATTGGGTGCGTATAGCTTTGCAGAAAAATCATCCATTTCATTGTTTAGAACAATTCCTGCAGTTGGAAGCATGTACCCAGATCCAAACCACGTATTAATGGTTTGAGTGGTTGCAGCTCTATTGCCATCTTTATCTAGAATTGAAAAGTGAGATGTTTCCGAGCCCTTAGCAATGTATGGACCCTGTTGAATTTTAGAGTCACTCATGCTAGGTGTAGCTTTATCTAGATTAATGCTAGCCAAATGATTAGATGCATGATTTTTGCTAATTAGCATGTCTACCGGTACATCGACAAAATCAGGATCCCCAAGATATTCAGATCTGTCTTTGTATGCTCTTCTCATGGCTTCAATCAATAAATGTGTAAATGTATCTCTTGACATATTCTTATAGTCGTAGCTGGACACAATATTTAAAATTGTTGCAATTGTAGTGCCTCCAGATGAAGGCGGAGGTGCAAGTGTTAGTTCATATTCCATAAAATTAAGCTTGATTGGCTCTCTTTCAATGACAGAATAATTCTTAAAATCATCGATATGCCAAATAGACCCATCTTTTTTCGCTTCCTGGACCATAGTCTTTGTGAATTCGCTGTCATAAAAACCTTTGTGACCTTTTGATGCTATCAACCTAAGAGTATTAGCTAGTTCGGGTTGTTTAATGAGTTGACCAACCTCAAGTAAGTTATTATTTGAAGTAAATACTTCTCTAAATTTTTGAGAAAACGATCCTCTACTTGCCTGAGCAACATTAAGTGCTGTAATTAATCTCTCAAAAACAGGAAACCCTTTTTCAGCTAATTCAATAGCCGGAGCTAAACTCTTTTCCAAAGGCAATGTCCCATATTTTTTAGACAAGTGGACTAAACCAGCAGGCAACCCTGGAATACCTGATGCAAGAGGTCCAACTAATGTAGCTTTCGGAATAACCATTCCATTTGAGTCTTGATACATTTCTGCTGTTGCCGCATGGGGCGCCTTTTCTCGTGCATCAATGAATGTTTGGTATTTATCTTGTTCGCGATGAAGAAGAAAAAAACCACCTCCACCCAATCCTGAACTATAAGGTTCTACAACTGATAAAGTGGCGCTGACTGCAACTGCTGCATCAAAAGCATTACCCCCTTGCTCCAGAATACGATAACCTGCTTGTGTTGCTAAAGGATGAGGTGATGCAATTGCAGGTTGAGCTGGTTGTGTTGCATAAACACTTTTAGTAGTGATGAATAAAAAGGCAAAAAAAGCAACTGTCAAACAGCATCGGATTTTATCAGTAGAGACCATGCTGGAATTATTTTTTATAAATCGCTAATAAAGCTTTTTGCACATTGGGGTGTACAAATCCAGCAATATCGCCTCCCTCTGAAGCAATTTGCTTCATAAGGGAAGAGGAGATAAAAGCATTGTTATTGCCGCTACTTAAAAAAATTGTCTCCACATCACCGGCTAGTTCTTTGTTCATCCTGGCTAACTCGAATTCGTATTGAGCATCAGCAGGAGAGCGAAGCCCTCTGACTACCACGTGGGCATCGATTTCCTTGGCAAAATTGACAGTTAGCCCAGAATATTCGTGAATCTCAACATTGGACAGTGTTTGCAAAACCTCATTTACCATTTCAACCCTACGTTCAATTGAAAACAAAGGCTCCTTTTCGGGGCTCACAGCTACACCGACAACAAGGCTTTCAAACAACTCAGAGGCTCTACGGACAATCTCATAATGCCCGTTAGTGATTGGGTCAAACGTTCCTGGGTACAATCCTTTCATACAACTATGGTTTCAAATTTAATTAAGTGTTTTTTTTGTAAGAAGCCCATAATATACATTTCCCGCATTAGATTCCCGATAATTGTCCCATGAATTGCTGATCATCTTATTCTCAAGAGGCTGACTGGACTCATAATAGACCATGCCTTGTGGGTTAAGCGATTTTGTTTTATCAATATGCTCCAACAGTTTTTCTAAACTGTAAACCCCAAAAGGTGGATCCAAAAATATAATATCAAAAGAATCCAAATGTTTAGGATTTTCTAAATAACTCAATGAATCAGAGAATATCACTGAAGCATTCTTAAGCTGCAATGTAGTAACCTGATTCTTGATCTCTGAAACAATGTCTTGCCGATGATCAACAAAAACCACTTTTCTCGCTCCTCTAGACAATGCCTCAATACCCAAAATACCGGTGCCTGCAAATAGATCCAAACAAGATTTATTAACAAGTTTGGGATTTAACCAATTGAATAAAGTTTCCCTGACCCGATCGCTGGTTGGTCTTATCTCTTCATGCACTACCGAAATCTTTCTGCCACGATAGCGACCGCCAATAATTCTAATTTTCCCTTTCGTTGTCATAAATTATCTATCCAAAAAATGCGCATAATTTTACTTAAATTCAAGCTAATCTTAGCTTTATTTTATTTCATAATCTATTGATATTTATACGCTTTTATAACAATAATCAATAATATTTAGCACTCTTGTCATGAGAGTGCTAAAATTATCCGAAATATGAGAAATTATGGCTAACGAATTAACATTGAACAAAGACTTGGTTTTAGCAGGACCTTTGGGTAGCCTAGGGGCCTATATTAATATAGTCAATGAAGTTCCTGTACTTAGCAAAGAAGAGGAACAAGCGCTTGCACTCCTTTATCAACAGGACAACGATCTTGATGCTGCAAGACAATTAATTTTGTCTCAATTAAGGTTTGTTGTTTATATTGCCAGAAGTTACAGCGGTTACGGTCTTCCCCTTGCTGACTTGATTCAGGAAGGCAATGTGGGATTAATGAAAGCAGTAAAACGCTTTGATCCAGAACATGGCGTCAGGTTAGTAACCTACGCAGTACATTGGATAAGAGCTGAAATTCATGAGTTTATTTTTAGCAATTGGAAGTTGGTTAAAATTGCAACAACAAAGGCACAACGAAAATTATTCTTTAATCTAAGAAAGGCAAAGAAAAATCTGGGCTGGCTCACCAAACAAGAAACTGAATCAATTGCTCAAGATCTTGGTGTTAAGCCCAAAGAAGTAACGTTGATGGAGCAAAGATTTGCCAGCAAAGATTTAGCTTTTGATCTAGGCAACAACGCTTCGGAAGATGATTATGTTGCTCCTGCTGGTTATTTACCAAGCCCGAATGCTGACCCAGCAAAAATGGTAGAAGAGTCAAATTGGTTGACTGAAAACACAGAAAGACTTTCTGCTGCTATCAACAAATTAGATGAACGAAGTAAAAATATTTTGAAATCTCGATGGCTCAATGAGAAAAAAATCACACTGAAAGATCTATCTAATCAATACAACATTTCAATAGAGAGAGTCAGGCAAATTGAAGAAAGTGCCATAAGTCAACTTCGTGAAACTCTCGTCGAAGCCTAAATTCTTACGCACAATCAGAAGTTTTGTTCGTCGTTCAGGACGACGCACATCTGCTCAAAAAAAAGCATGGGACAACCACTGGGCTGTCTATGGAGTTAACCCAGAAATAGGACCGGTCGATTTAAGCACATTATTTGAAAATAAAAACCAAATATTTGTTCTTGAGATTGGTTTTGGCAATGGCGAAAACTTAATTGATTGTGCAAAAAATGATCCTTATTCAAATTTTTCTGGCATCGAAGTCTACCATGTAGGAATAGGTCAATGTCTGATTAATGCAAACAAATATAGCCTAAAGAATTTAAGGCTTTTTTGTGCTGATGCAGTTGATGTCTTAAACAAACAAATTACAAATAAATCATTTGATGTCATAAATATTTTTTTTCCAGATCCATGGCCCAAAAAAAAACACCATAAACGTCGTTTGATTTCTGAAGATTTTATCTCGCTAATTGAATCTAGATTAAAACCAAACGGCATCGTACATATTTGCACAGACTGGGCTGATTATGCTCATGATATTCATGCCCTATTTAAATCCAATGAAGAATTTAAAGCGTTAGAAAAATTACCAAAACGTCTTCAGACAAAATTTGAAAAAAAAGGACTAGCTCTCGGTCATTCTATTTATGAGTTTGCTTTTCAATTGCTTCGCTAACTTTATATGAAACTCCATTTTGGTTTTGATCCAAACTTTAGCTTTCAAGATACTTATCTATAGCAGATGCCGCACCTCTTCCCTCATTTATTGCCCAAACTACCAGCGACTGTCCTCTTCGGCAGTCTCCTGCAGTGAACACCCCAGATCTAGTGGTTAAAAATCGCTCATCAGGAGTATCAATGTTTTCTTTTTCATTAAAGCCTACCCCCAATTGGTCTGGCAAACTTTTTTCGGGTCCGGTAAATCCCATTGCTAACAAAATTAGGTCAGCTTCCCACAATTTTTCTGTGCCTTGCATGAAGTCCATTTTCCATTTTCCATTCTTTTTACACCATTCTATTGACTGAGTTTTTAGCCCGGATACTTTACCATCACCGTCATCAACAAAAAGATTGCTGGAAATTTCATACTCACGTGGATCCTTGCCGAATCGTTCGATTGATTCTTGATGCCCATAACCAGTTCTCAAAATATTTGGCCACAAAGGCCACGGATTGTTGATGTCTCTTTCAAGCGGAGGCTTTGACAATAGCTCCATATTTACTAAGCTTTTGCAACCGTGTCTAATTGCTGTAGCTATGCAATCTGTGCCTGTATCACCACCACCTATAACAATGACATTCTTATCTTTTGCATCGATGTAAGCGTTGTCACCAAGTGAGCTGTTTAACAAACTTTTAGTATGTGCAGTTAAAAATTCCATTGCAAAATATACATTCTTTAGCTCTCTTCCAGGGATATCTAGATCTCTAGGCACTGTGGCTCCTGTTGCTAAAAGCACAGCATCATATTGCTTCATTATTTCGTCAGCAGTAAGATCAATTCCAACATCAATATTGGTATAAAAATTAATACCGGAATCCTGAAGCAGTTTTATACGCCTGCTAACAACACTTTTTGACAATTTCATATTGGGTATCCCATACATCAACAAACCACCAATACGATCATCTCTTTCAAAGACCGTCACTTGATGACCTAATTTATTAAGCTGATCGGCTGCAGTAAGTCCTGCTGGTCCAGAACCAACAATTGCGATTGATTTATTTGTTCTAAATGATGGTTGATGGGGTCGAATCCAGTTATTCTCGAAACCAACATCAACAATTGCATTCTCAATACTTTTAATGGTTACCGCTGGCTCATTGATTCCCAATACACAGGCTCCCTCACAAGGGGCTGGGCAGGTCCTACCGGTGAACTCTGGAAAATTGTTGGTTTCAGATAAACGATTAAGAGCTTCCTTCCAGCGTCCTTGGTAGACAAAGTCATTCCATTCAGGAATTAAATTATCAATTGGACATCCATGGTCAGACTCACAGAAAGGCACACCGCAATCCATACATCTTGCACCTTGGGTTTTTAACTGTTTTTGGTCTAATGGAGTATTAATTTCATAATAATCCAAGCTGCGTTCTATAGGATCACGCCAAGGCGTCTTCCGTCTAGGGTACTCTATAAATCCTGTAGTTTTTCCCATCGCTATTGGTCTTTACTTTTATATTCAATCATTGTGTTTCGAATACTGACTCTATTTCCTCATTGTGTTCAGTTCTCTCGACAAGAACACGTTTGTAATCTATTGGCATCACTTGAATAAATTTATTTAAGATATCTGGCCATTGATCTAAAACACTTTGGGCAACTTCTGAATTTGTATAATGTAAGTGTAGTTTTATCAATCGAAACAATTCAGCAATTCTTGACTCATCATCCACAGGTTCTAATTCAACCATTCCAGTGTTTAATTTTGGTGAAAAATCTCCGTATTGATCTACAACATACGCAATTCCACCAGACATTCCTGCTGCAAAATTTATCCCTGTATCCCCAAGGACTACCACTCTGCCACCGGTCATGTATTCACACCCATGATCGCCAACACCCTCAACAACCGCCATAGCACCACTGTTTCTGACGCAAAACCTTTCAGCTGCTCTGCCTCTAAAAAATGCATGTCCTGATGTAGCACCGTACAAGGCAACATTGCCAATGAGTATGTTGTCCTCAGCTCTAAAAATACGATCTTCAGGAGGAACAACTACAATTCTTCCTCCCGATAGTCCTTTGCCCAAATAGTCATTGCTATCACCAGTGAGTTTCAATTGAATCCCAGTTGTTAAAAACGCACCAAAACTTTGTCCAGCTGATCCTTCAAAATTAATTTTGATGGTATCGTCTTGCAACCCACCTTCACCCCAACGCTTGACGACCTCGTGGCTCAGCATGGCTCCTGTAGTTCGGTTGGTGTTAACAATAGGCATATCAATTGATATCTGTTCTTTAGACTTTAATGCTTGTGAACACTTCTCAATCAACAGACGATCTAAAACATTTTCGATGCCGTGTTCTTGTTTGATGGTTTGACGAACCTCAACATCGCTTCTTAATTCCGTGGCGGATATTAACAGAGGACTGAGGTCCAAGCCTTCAGCTTTCCAATGATCAAGGGCAGTATTGGTCTCTAAGACATCTGTTCTTCCAATCAACTCATCAAACTTTTTGAAGCCAAGATTAGCCATAATAGTTCTTGCTTCCTCAGCAACCATAAACAAATAATTGATTACATGCTCAGGTTGCCCGGTAAATTTTTCCCGTAACAGTGGATCTTGGGTTGCAATTCCAACAGGACAAGTATTCAAATGACATTTCCTCATCATGATGCAACCCAAAGCAATCAGTGGGGCTGTCGAAAACCCTATTTCTTCAGCACCCAGCAAACCTGCAATTACGACATCTCTTCCAGTTTTAATACCACCGTCGGTTTGCAATTTAACTCGGCTTCTCAAATCATTCAGCACCAATGTCTGATGTGTTTCTGCTATGCCTAACTCCCAAGGGAGCCCTGCATGTTTGATGCTTGTCAAAGGTGAAGCCCCGGTCCCACCAACATCTCCAGCAATTACAATATGATCAGCATGTGCTTTTGTTACACCAGCCGCAATTGTTCCAACACCCACTTCTGAAACCAACTTAACACTCACCTCTGCATCTGGATTGGCATTTTTTAAATCAAAAATTAGTTGGGATAAATCCTCGATTGAATAAACATCATGGTGTGGAGGTGGGCTTATTAGCCCAACACCTGGAGTTGAATATCGAATGGTGGCTATTTTATGATCTACTTTTCTTCCCGGAAGTTCACCGCCCTCGCCGGGCTTGGCTCCTTGAGCGATTTTAATTTGCAGCTGCTTTGCATTGGCAATGTAGGTAGAAGTGACCCCAAAGCGCCCAGAAGCTATTTGCTTGATGGCTGAAGATTTTGAATCACCATTTGCCATTGGGTTATAGCGCTCAGGGTCCTCGCCCCCTTCACCACTGTTGCTTTTTCCGCCTATTCGATTCATGGCAATCGCCAAGGTCTCATGTGTTTCAGCTGAAATAGAACCTAAGCTCATAGCGCCAGTGCAAAAACGTTTCACAATTTCACTTGCGGGCTCTACTTCTTTTAGCTCCAAAGATCGTCTATTGGCTTTAAAACAAAGGAGCCCACGGAGTGTGCAAGACTCTTTATTCTGAGCATTAGCACGTTCGGAGAATTTCTTGTATACACCTGCATCATTGATTCTAGAAGCATATTGCAAAGACCAAACTATCTCAGGATCCCAAGCATGTTTTTCACCAGAATTGCGCCAGTGAAAATTGCCTGGATTCGGCAACATCTGGGAACCGTTTGGTTTGGTTTGTGGCCATGCCAAGTTATGTCTTCTGATGATCTCCTCTTCTAATACAGAAAAGCCAATACCTGCGATTCTGCTGGCAGTTCCTTGGAAACACTTCTCAATGACTTCCTCATCCAAGCCCACGGCTTCGAAAATCTGTGCACCTTTATAGGACTGCAAAGTTGAAATACCCATCTTTCCCATAATTTTCAGAATGCCTTTAACTGATGCTTGTCGGTAAGCATCGATTACAGATTTTTCATCGGTGAGTGGTATCCTGTTTTCAGGGCCTCGTTGATTATGAGAATGTTGAATGTGGCCTTCGTTTCTTTCTCGAATGAGGGCCTCATAAGCCAAATAGGGATTAATAGCATCCGCTCCATAACCGAAAAGTGTACAAAAATGATGCACTTCTCTAGCTTCGCCTGTTTCCAAAACGATACCTATTTGAGTACGCTGCGCAATATTAACTAAATGATGATGGACTGCGCCACAAGCCATTAAACTACTGATAGCAGCTCTATTTTGATTAGACGCCCTATCGGAAAGTACAATCAAATTTGACTTATTTACGATGGCTTGCTCTGCTAGTTGGCAGATTCGATCTAGGCTCTGCTGCAAATTTTCTGTTGGATAAGGGCCCACATCAAAAGTAATATCGATCACTTCTGTTTTCCAACCTCTTTGATCAAGATTTTTGATGCCCAATAGTTCGTCGTTGGTAAGGATAGGATTTTCGATCAACAAACGCCTGGCATGACTTTTTGTAATTGCTAGCAGATTTTGTTCAGGCCCAATGTAACATTTCAGCGACATAATGATTTTTTCTCTTATGGAGTCGATGGCTGGATTAGACACTTGAGCAAAAAGTTGCTTGAAATAATCGTAGAGCATTCTTGGTTTGTCGCTTAAAACAGCCAACGCTGCATCATCACCCATAGAACCTAAAGGATCGCGTAAATCATGAACCATAGGCATCAACATAAATTCTAAAGTTTCTGTGGTGTAACCAAAAGAAGACATTCTGGCAAGCAACTCTGCCTCTTCATAGCCTTCGCATTGGTCATAGTGAGTAATTTCACTGAGTTTAAGTCGATAATTCTCCACCCAGTCTTGGTATGGGTGAGAATGAATTAAATTATTTTTAACTTCTTCGTCAGAAAGCAATTTCCCTTGCTTAAAATCAAGCATAAAAATCTTGCCCGGTTCGAGCCTCCCCTTGGAAACAATATTCTTATTCTCTATAGGCAAAACTCCTGCTTCGCTGGCCATAATGACGCGTTGATCAGTAGTCACATAATAGCGACTTGGTCTTAATCCATTTCTATCAAGCACTGCACCGATTAAATCTCCATTGGTAAAAGTAATGGAAGCTGGGCCATCCCAAGGTTCCATCATCATTGATTGATATTCGTAAAAAGCTTTGCGGGTTGGGTCAATATTTTTTTTGTTCTGCCAAGCTTCAGGAATCATCATTAAGATGCTTTCTTGCAAGGACCTTCCGCTCAGAGACAAAAACTCCAGAACATTATCAAAATTCCCAGAATCGGAGCAATTGGCTTCAATAATTGGAAACAGTTTTGTGATTGCATCACCATACAAACTAGATGCCAATAAACCTTCTCTTGCCCTCATCCAATTGATATTTCCTTTAATTGTATTGATCTCTCCGTTGTGTGACATACAGCGGTTAGGCATAGCTCGATCCCAACTGGGAAAGGTATTGGTTGAAAAACGTGAGTGAACCATTGCCATATGGGATTTATAATCATCGTCTTGTAAATCTGGAAAATAAGCAAACAACTGATTGCAAGTCAGCATTCCTTTATAAACAATCGTTTTGGAAGAGAGGCTACAAATATAAAAAAGTTCTTCTTTGTCTATGTTTGGATCCTGCCTTAAGAAATTGCTTGCTCTCTTGCGAATGACATACAATTTTCTCTCAAACTCCTCTTGGCTAATCTCTTCCTCAGCTGCAATGAATAATTGCTCCAAGTGCGGCATGGAAGCTAAGGCAGATTGGCCTATATCTGATTTATTAGGTCTTGTGGGCAGTGTTCGCCAGCCAATGATTTTTTGTTTTTCAGTGTTACAAAACTTTTCAATAGTATTTTTGCAATGCTTCCTCTGAGCTTCATCTTTTGGCAGAAAAAAAATCCCGACTGCAAATTTCCCAACTTCGGGCAGTTTGACATCAAACTCATCAAGTGCAACCCGCCTAAAGAACAAGTCTGGCATGCCGGTCAGAATGCCCGCACCATCTCCTGTATTTTCTTCAGCCCCTCGTGCTTCTCTGTGATCCATATTCCTCAAGATAATAGCAGCATCGGTGACAATGCCCCTGCTGGGCTTGCCTTCTATGTGGGCAATAAAACCTACTCCACAGCTGTCTTTCTCAAAAGCACTGTTATACAAACCAGCTTGCTCTTTTGGCTTAAAGTACATATTAATCCTTGGCGATTTGTGGGTGTGTAAAAAACCACGTGTGAACTATTGAACCCCGCCCTCATTGATGCTCTTGAAAAAAGTCATCAGAATTCTAAATTCGAGACTATTTTATCAATTTTTTAAATATTTTTCTTTAGGAGATATATGATATAGAACGTTTTGCTTGATCTGAAAAGAGAATCTAGGTTCTAATATATACCTCAATTCTGTGGTATAGCCATTAAATTAAAGGGATTATATGAATAATTTTACTGCTTGGGTTGAAGCCCTTAACGCCGTTTTGTGGAGTAGCCCAGTGCTTTACACATTACTGTTCACAGGAGTTGTGTTTACGTTTTGGAGTGGATTCTCACAATATTATGCTCTAACGCATGGTTTTAAAGCCATTCGTGGGGATTATGACAAAGCCGGAGACCCAGGTGCAATTACCCATTTCCAAGCTCTTTCTGCAGCTTTATCTGCAACCGTCGGTTTGGGTAATATTGGCGGTGTAGCTCTCGCAATTTCACTGGGTGGTCCCGGTGCTGTGTTTTGGATGTGGGTGGTAGGTTTTCTTGGAATGGGAATCAAACTGACTGAGGTTTCGCTGGCAATGCTGCACAGAGACACCTCTGATCCTGACAACCCAAATGGCGGACCCATGTGGGTCGTTGATAAAAATATCGAAGGAAAATCTAAACCAATCTTTTTCTTTGGCAAACTTATTGGTGGAGTTTTTTGTATTGCATTGATTTGTTCAACGATCACAGCAGGAAATTTATTTCAAACATGGAATGTTGCTGAATTAACAGAATCTTATTTTAATGTGCCCGGTTATGTGACGGGACTGATTCTTGCTATTCTGGTCGGTGCTGTGATCATTGGTGGCATCAAAAGAATTGGTGCTGTAGCCTCAAAACTTGTGCCCTTCATGCTTATTCTTTATATTCTTGCCTGCTTTGTTGTTCTTGCTTTCCATTTTGATCAAATCCCAGCAATGCTTGCTCTGATTGTTACCTCAGCTTTCTCATCCTTGGAGTCCAGCAATGCATTTATTGGTGGAACAGCTGGTTACGCCTTTATGTATGGTATGCAGAGGGCTTTGTTTTCAAATGAAGCGGGGCAAGGGTCTTCGCCAGTTGCCCATTCAGCCGCCAAAACCGATGAACCAATCAGGGAAGGGATTGTCGCAGGCCTGGAGCCTTTTATTGATACGATTGTGGTTTGTACTATGAGTGCACTGGTTATCTTGGTTACAGGGATCTGGAATAGACCAGCCGAATTGACTGTTGAGCAAATAGAATTTACTCAGCTAACAGAAGATACATGGGCTACGGATACAAACGATCCCAAAATTAGTAACTTGGAAGAAGGACAAAGTGTCTTTATGATTTACCAAGGCAAGGACAACGAAGAGACAGGAAATAACCTAAATAAAGTATATGGTTCGGTCACTTCCAACAGTGCCAATGAGGTTGTGGTGACCTGGTCAGAAATCAAATCCAATGAAAAACCAATGGCGACCGATAATGGTATATATCTTGATTATGTTGGTGCCACATTGACTGCCGCAGCATTCGATAAAGTAATCCCAGGACTAGGAAAATGGCTTGTAACCCTTGCCTCATGGTTGTTTGCAATCTCTACCATGATTTCTTGGAGTTATTATGGTGAAAAAGGCGTTGTTTATTTGATAGGCCAAAAAGGCGTAATACTCTATAAAATTGTTTTTTGTATATGCGTCGTAATTGGCGCACTGGGATGGATCAAAACAGATGCGGAACTCAACATGTTTGCAAATCTCGGCACTGGTTTGTGTCTCTTTGCAAACTTACCCATTATTTGGATGTTTGGGCATCAGGCTATGAAGTTTTACAAAGATTATATAAAGAGATTGAATGCCGGCGACTTTGCTCCGAAAATCAGTCAGCAAAAATAGGAAATACTATGAAAAAAGAAAT